>DATGOF010000425.1:0-8586 GCA_035306285.1 Acidobacteriota bacterium
CTTCACGGGTACCTGGCAAAGATTCAGGATGCCGGATGCCTGGTGAAGAGTGTGGATGAAGGCTTAATCGATTTTCCCCACATTCGCGATGGCCGTGAGGTATACCTCTGCTGGCGCTATGGGGAAGATGACATTGAATACTGGCATGAGGTGGATGCTGGGTTTGCCGGCAGAACACCCATCTAAGTTGAGGAGCGAAGATGAGATTCACCGCGTTGTTTTCAATCCTACTGGCCATCTCGTTTGCCTGTTCTTCCGGATCGCAACCCCCGCCCGCCGGAGAACCGGTTGATTTTTCGGCCTCTTCCGGTGCGGATACACGATCCGGAAGCTTGCATTTCCACGCTCCTGAAGGGTGGATCGAAGAACAGCCATCTTCCCAGATGCGTCGAGCACAGTACCGCTTGCCGGGACAGGGAGGAGAAGACGATGCCGAGCTCGCGATTTTCGTCTTTCCGGGTACGGGTGGATCCGTTCAGGCCAATGTTGACCGTTGGATTGGCCAATTCATCCAGCCCGACGGCAGCTCCTCAGCTGACAAAGCGGAGATCAGCAAACGGGAGGTGAACGGTCTTCCGGTAACGTTCGTTTCGCTCACCGGGACCTATGATCCGGGAAGCATGGCACCAATGGCTGGAGGGACAAGCGAACCGCGGGAAGGCTACAAACTAATTGCAGCCATTATCGAAACCGCTTCTGATCCGTGGTTCCTGAAACTCACCGGCCCGGAGGCCACTGTTGCATACTGGGAAGACAGCTTCGATGCTTTTCTGGAATCGGTCCACGCCGAATGAATCGGGAGAAAAAGGCAAAGTACGATGATTGGACACTCCATACCAGTCGAACCGCAACCGGGAGAAATAACATGAGATGGAGAATGAAACTCATGCGGCTGCGCTTCCAACTAATTCTTCTATTAGGCCTGTCGTCTCAACACGCATATGCTGAGATTTCGATTCAGGATGTGTCACGTTCCCATCATCCCGGAGAAGTTATTCTTTTTGTCATCGCTCTCGAGAAGCAACCAACATCAGGGCTGATTCGGGCTTTTGATCAGACGTTCATCCTTTATCCGGGTGATGAGCAGGAAACGATGGAAGGCCTGGTAGGCATCGATCTAGACGTGGATCCAGGAACCTATCCGGTTCAGTTTGTGCTGAAGTATCCGGATGGAGAGCGGGTTTATAGCCGTACCATCCAGGTACTGGAGAAAGAGTTTCCGGTCCGACGCCTGACTGTCGACGAAAAGTTTGTAACTCCCCCGCCAGAAGTCCTGGACCGGATCCAAAGGGAGGCGAAGACTGTCCGCAGGATCCTTTCGCAGCGGACGCCAACCAAGTTGTGGCAGGGAGAGTTTCTTCGTCCTGTGCCGGGTACGGCAACTTCCAGTTTCGGCAAACGTAGCATCCTTAACGGAAAGCCGCGGAGTCCCCACACAGGAACTGATTTTAGGGCAGGAGAAGGTACACCGGTAAAAGCTCCAAATGGAGGCGTTGTGGTACTGGCAACCGAACTTTATTATTCAGGCAACGTCGTCATCCTGGATCATGGACATGGCCTTTTCTCCTATTTCGCTCATCTCTCGAAAATCAATGTCGCGGAGGGGGACCAGGTACAGAAGGGTCAGACCGTTGGATTGGTTGGAGCCACCGGTCGGGTTACAGGACCTCACCTCCACTGGACCCTGCGGCTGGCAGAGAGCAGAGTCGATCCGATCTCGCTTATGGAGGTTCTTTCGATGAGAGCCGCCCAGGTCGGTCCATAGCCTGTCATCTTTTCGGTCCGTCAGACGGCCTGATAGCGACGAAAGAATTCAAGGGATTCCGGATTTGCTAGCGCATCGCGATTGGTGACTGCTTCCCCCCGAAGAATGTTCCGCACCGCCAGTTCCGAAATCTTGCCCGAGATTGTCCTGGGCAGATCGGGAACTGCAATGATTCGCGAAGGCACGTGACGGGGCGATGCACCTGAGCGGATCTGCTGCTTGATCCGGCCGATCAGATCCTCAGTGAACTCAACTCCTTCTCTAAGCCTTATGAAGAGCAAGATCTCCGTGTCTTCCCCTTGCGGGTGACCGACCGCCAGGCTTTCCAAGATCTCCTCCATCGATTCAACCTGCCGATAAATTTCCGCAGTTCCAATTCGGACGCCTGCCGGATTTAAGGTAGCATCTGATCGACCGTGAACAATCATTCCGCCACTCGGCGTCAACTCGGCCCAGTCTCCATGTCGCCAGATCCCTGGAAAGTAGTTAAAGTACGCCTCCCGGTAGATTTCACCATCCGGATCATTCCAGAATTGCACAGGCATTGAGGGGAACGGCTTTGTGCATACGAGCTCACCCCTCTCCCCAACTACGGGCTTGCCCTGTTCATTAAATACTTCGACCGCCATACCCAGGCCCCGAGCCTGAATCTCACCCCTGAAAACCGGGCCTATCGGGTTTCCGAGGACAAAGCAGGAGATCAGATCTGTCCCACCGGAAATGGATGCCAGACAGACATCTTTTTTGACGCGCTGATAGACATAGTCATAACTGTGAGGAGCGAGGGGTGAACCTGTCGAAAGAATCGTTTTCAGCTGACTGAGATCGTGGGAGCGCAAAGGAGTCACGCCCTTCTTCTCAACCAGCGCGAGATACTTGGCACTGACTCCCACAATATTCAGGCGCTCCTGCTCGGCCAGATCGAAGAGAACAGCGTCATTGGGATAGAAAGGGGACCCATCGTAGAGAACCACTGTGGCTCCGACAGAAAGAGAAGAGACCAGCCAATTCCACATCATCCAGCCACAAGTGGTGAAGTAGAGGATTCGCTCCTGTGGCTTCAGATCGGTGTGGAGAATCAGTTCTTTCGAGTGCTGGAGCAGCGTGCCTCCAGCCCCATGGACCATACACTTCGGCAGTCCGGTTGTGCCGGATGAATACATGATGTAGAGCGGGTGATCGAAAGGCCGGCGAACGAACAACTCGTCTTCATCAATCGAGACGCTCTTCAACCTTCCAAATAGCTCCGCATCCGAAAGAAGGTCAAGTTCAGACTCTTCGCGCAGGTTTGGGATGAGAATCGTCCCCTTTAAAGCGGGAATCGCCTTCTGAAGCTGCCGAACCCGCTCCAGGCAGTCAATTTTCTTACCGGCATACTGATAGCCGTCCACTGCGAACAGGACCTTTGGGCGGATCTGTCCGAATCGATCCAGAATGCCTTGTAAACCAAATTCAGGAGAGCAGGAAGACCAAATGGCACCGAGACTAGTGGTTGCCAGCATTGCAACCACAGCAGCTGGTACATTAGCAACAAAACCTGCAACCCGATCATTTGCTTTAACCCCGAGCCTCCTGAGGGAGCCTGCAACCCGAGCTACCTCCCGACGGAGTTCATTGAAACTCAATTCTTCACGCTTGCCTTCTTCGCTCCAGGAGATAAGTGCGGGCTGATTGCTCTCATGTTTGAGAAGGTTCTCGGCAAAGTTTAAACGAGCCCGAGGAAACCACCTTGCCCCCAACATGTCTTTTTCGTTCTCGACGAATGGAGGAGGCCCGGAATCTCCGACAATACTTGCGAAATCCCATATCGACCTCCAAAATGGTTCGATTGCCGAAATCGACCATTCATAGAGTTCCTCATAATTGCTCACTCGGAGCCCTTCACGCCGATTGACGAATTCAATGAAAGCCGTCAAGTTCGTCCTTCGAATTCTGTCAATCGAAGGCTCCCACATCAGTGACATAAACTTGTCTCTCTCCCGATGGCTATTAGTCAATCAGTGAAGAAGATTTGCTGCCATTCTTCGCATCCGGACCGCGGTAGCTAACCCTTCATAAAATATACTGAAATTCAAAATTTTAAAGGCTTCGAAGACACAATCAAGGCTCTTCTTGGTAAGATACTAATGAAATGGCCGCGTTTTGCCGAAAAGAAGTCAGAACGAGGCCTCCGGGTACAGAAATCTGTATTCGAGCCTAGGGGAAAGGCGCTAATGGGGGGATGTTAAGCGCAAAGCCCACCTGAAGGTAAGAAATTAAGAACAACGGTACCAGTGTATACCGGATGTACAAAGGAGTGTTACTACTAGGCGTCCGGCAGTTCGCTGCCAGGTTAACCGAAAGTGCGTACTCATGGCGTCAAAATCGATACTCAAAAATAAGCAGGTAGAATTTGCTTCTCAGATGCTAAAGGTTCTCGGACATCCCGTCCGGCTCCGAATCGTTGAGGAACTCGACCGGGAGGGCGAACTACCGGTGCGCAACATCGTTGAGCGCGTAGGGGAGCTACAGGGAAGTGTATCTCAGCATTTGACACGAATGAAGGCGCTTGGGCTACTGCAGTCTCGCCGCGAAGGCACAAGCGTATTCTATAGCATCGCAGAGCCTCAGGTTTCCAGGGTTCTCGATTGTGTTCGAGACGAAGCCTAGTCAACCGGCTTCTGATTGAGAAGCACCGGCTCGTGCCACCATTGCGGAGAATCCCGGCAGAGGTGAGTTTCTCTCACCTCATCAGCTGGGCCGAAGCCGTAGTGTCGGGAAGAGTGTCAATAGCAATACGCTCCCGGAGGTCGTCCCAGCGGACCATCAGCTCGCCCTGTAAAAGATGGTTCTCGAAGGAAACCAGGCGGCCGTTTTGATTCCGGTACTCGGGGTAGTAAAAAATATACACCCGATTGCCTGGGCTTTCGACTTCGACGGTAGACAGTCGTTCCAGGGTACCCAACCTCTCTCCGGAAGGTGCCCACAATGTGAGTCCTATTAACTCTTCTTGAGGAGCTTCGGCGAGCAAACGGCTCGTCAACGGGAATAGGGCCGTGGGCTGCCCTTGGAAGATCTGTCTAAATTTGAGCCTGCACTGACGACCTTGTAGATCGGCCTTGATTTCCCCTAGCCTGCGGTCAACGTCGAGCCACTCCCCTCCGGGCCTTGATGTCACACCCTTCCCCGGATCAACCGGCAAACGAAGCGCACGAACGACATCAAGACAAGAAGGCTCACCGACAATGAAATCCTGGGCCGTCAACGGCTGCAACAGAAAGAGTAGAAAGACCAGTTTCAGAATGTGTCGACAACAGTCCATTCGCTTACTCCTGGTGTCATACTCTAAGGCATTCAAGAACAGTATTCTTGTGATTCAAACAACATCGCAAATCTGTCCTAGTGAAGGGGTGAAAAATCGAAGTGAATCCCGCTTCGCGGGAACCGGCTGGCCAGTCGATTTTGGGAAATGAGTCCGTGCCCGATTCCCATCTTCTGGTGAAGCACGACGACTTGATGGGAGTCTGGCCGGTGAACCTCCAGATCCTGACGATTCAGGAAAGAACCCAGTGTTTCCACCGAATCCAACTCAACATAGTTGCAAGATGCGCGATGACCGCACAACTGAACTCCCTCGGTGGTAAGCCCAAGTGGTCCATTTGTTCGGGCAAATGGAAGGCCGGCAGTGATCACATGGCGGGTTAGTGGAAAATGAGCTAATTCCAGACTGCCGAGCAGTACCACATGACCCCCATTCAGGAGGGAAACATCTGTCAGCTGTCCTGATTCTATCCCATAATAATCAAGAACCTGTACAGCCGCTCTGAAAAGCTCGGAATCGGATTCTACCCTTAAGTCCAGATCTTCAACCGGGATTGTAGATGGTCGTTTCTGGCCGAACGACACCTGTTTTCTGAGCCGTGCCAGGAAAAAGCCCTCTGACGGATTATCTACTGGATATAATCGTACGCACTGCTCCAACGTGGAATCATACCTTGAACGTGCATACTCAGTCAGGCCCGACCGAATTCCCAGGCCCTTGATCTGTATGGGCTCCAACTCAACCGGAAAGTGATCCAGAGCAAATTGAATGACTTCCTCATTCTCCTCCGGAGTGATCGTGCACGTCGAATAGACAAGAACTCCGCCCGGCTTCAGGGCCTTTAAGCCGGCCTGCAATAATCCTTTCTGAATCGCGGCAAGCTTGTGACTCCGTGCCGGAGTCCACCACCCCAGTACCGATGGGGACTTGTGAAGCGTCCCCAATGCGGAACAGGGTGGGTCGAGAAGAACACGGTCGAATTGCTCAAAGTACAGATTTCCGAGCTGCTCACCCGGACAAGAAGATACTGCGGTATTTAGAACGCCGAGCCGCCGGAGATTTGATATCAGATTACGAGCCCGACGACGAGAACTGTCGTTGGCAAGAAGCATCCCTCGGTTCGCCATCAAAGCGGCGATCTGGGTGGCCTTGGAGCCCGGAGAAGCACACATATCCAGAACCAGCTCACCCGCTTTTGGCTCAAGAGCTAACGGAGGCAACATAGAGCTCAGGTCCTGCACATAGAGGTGCCCGGTGAAATGAGAGAAGGTCTTCCCGATCGAATACGGAGCCTTGTCAACCTGCCAGGCATCCTGCGGAGCGGACAAGGCGTGGAATGAGAACCCCTGTTGTTCCAGGAGGCTTACCTGATACTCAAGCGAATGCTTCAGTGGATTAAATCGAAACGTGACGGGCAGGTCGGCACCGATCAGTTCCACAAATTGCCGGCGTTCTTTTCCCAGAAGGCGGTCCAGTAATAACTCGAAGCCCTCCGGGAACTCGTGCCCTACACGCCATCTATCTCTCATACAGTCGCTCTAATGATATTGATTAATCAAGAAGGACGCGTTGCTTTCACGGTTGGAACTTGAGCACTTCGAGTCAAACGGCTGACTGCACATCCCTTTCAAAGGATCAATGCAAGCCGAGCCTGAGCCCCCCAGTAGAAAGACCGGTTCTTGCCGGAAATTCCAGACCAGGAGAGAAGCCATCCTCGCACGAGGAGCATCCTGTGCCCTCCGCCGGCAGTTGCCTCCAGTCCCCTCCTCGATTTGGCACGTAGCTCCGGCACAGTCTGAAGAAAGAAAAAGAGGAGGTAACCTTGGATGGCTACCTCCTCCACATGGAAAAGAAAGAAAGATTGGGTCCAGTTTGGATACCTTATTTCGGCATCGCTTCTCGAGAGGCTCAGCTCTTGAGCTGCTGGAGCAAGATCTGGGCGGTCAATTAACCTATACGTCTCCTTCGGTTCCGGGTACCGGAACGACCGCCTCGATATTGACCGGACCCATGGCATATTCGGTCGGGCCCAATCTCATATCGGACTGTTTGAGCTGTTCGCGGAGAACTTCCTGTCCGGTATAAGCGGACTCGCGTCCCATAATAGCTGACAGGGTTGATTCAGCCATCACGAATGCTTCATTGACCCGATTACCGGTCCTGATGGCCGTGACTAGATCGGTGTGCTCCTGTACGTAAGGGGATTTGTCATCCTGGCCTTCATACTGCCAGATGATATTTCCCTCGTGGTCGTAGATCGTGTTCTCGCAGTTCGTGTAACCCTTTGTCCCGACCACCCAGCGCGAAATGTTATTCGTGCATCCGTCCATTTGACGAGAAAGGCTGGTCAAGTGAACGCCGTTTGGGAGTTCATAGTCAACTGAGAATGAATCGTACTGGTCGCCAGTAACTCTACGATGCCTTGCGCCCTGCCCGATGGCCTTAGCCGGATAATCGCCGGTGAACCAGAAGAGGACGTCCAGCCCGTGAATATGCTGCTCGACAATCAGATCACCAGATAGCCAGTTCCAGTTGACCCAGTCTCGAAGCATCGCTTCCATGTCAGACCACTCAGGCTGACGCTCACGATACCAGAGCTGTCCGCGAAGACTGTAAGCTCGCGCTGCAAGGATGTCGCCGATTGCTCCGTCTGCGACCCGATTGTAGGTCTCAATGAAGCTCTTTTGATGGCGGAACTGGGTACCGGTCGCAACGCACAGGCCGAAGGCATCGGCTCGTTCTGCAGTGGCAATGATCGAGCGGACACCCCAGGGATCGACCGCTACAGGCTTCTCCATGAAAACATGCTTCCGGGCATTGACAGCGGCTTCAAAATGCAGAGGCCGGAAGTGAGGTGGTGTTGCGTGGATAACGATGTCGACATCGGTGTCGATCAATTTTTGAAAGGCGTCAAACCCCACGAAACATCGCTCGTCGGGAACTTCGACACCTGCTTTTTCCTTCAGATTACGCCGGCAGGTGTCGAGTCGATCCTGAAAAACGTCGGCCAGAGCGGTAATTTGAAGATTCGGACCCGACTCCAGAAAGTTCAATGCCGCCCCTGTGCCCCGTCCACCACAACCAATTAAACCGGCTGTCAGAACGGGTCCATCGGGAGCTGTGTCAGGCCCTGGAGTAATCAACGGCCTGGTGGAGCGGGTGGTCGCACTTTCTTCCTGTCCTCCACCGCAAGCCGCCAGCGCTGCTCCGGCGAGTGCCACAGATCCAATGAAAGCGCGTCTGGAAAAATTGGATTCTGGACTATCTACCTTTTCTTTCTCTTCCATCTCATTTCTCCTGCTGCTAAATTTTCGTCTTGCAGAACCCGCCTAAACGGCTTCTACAGAAGAACTTGAAGTTCAGGATAACAGATCGCGTTCGCGTCTGAACATATATGAAAAGCAAAAATTGTACCTATCACGCAAATCCGCTGTATCTCCCGGCTACTTCACGGAGTCTGCATCTCTCACGTGTTCGAGAGTTTACATTGTTTTGGGGCTATTATCGAGCCCAGGCTGAA
>DATGOF010000426.1:0-7295 GCA_035306285.1 Acidobacteriota bacterium
CCTCCCTTAGATTGCTGCATCCATTCATTCCGTTTATCACCGAGGAATTGTGGCAAAAGGTTCCGCATCAGGGCCCGACGATCATGACAGCGCCCTATCCGGAACCCCGGGAGGATTGGATAGACACCCAGGCCATTGCAAGAATGCGTGAACTGCAAGAACTGATAACAGCTGTTCGAACGGCGAGGGCCGAGAATAATGTCGACCCGAAAAAGCCGGTTCCAATGGAGATTCGCTGTAAGGAGGGTGTGTCCGGTTTTGTCGAAGATCAAGCTCGTCATTTGCGGAACCTCGCCCAGTTATCGCGATTGGATTTTGTCAGTAGCTTCGACGGTGAGGAATTCCAGGTCCAGGGCGTTTCGAGCCTGGGAGAGTTTGCTCTCCTGCTGGGCGACGCAGTCGACGTCGAGAAGGAGCGGCAGCGGATCGAGAAGCTGGTCGAACAAACCCGCGGAGAAGTGGAAGGCCTGAGTCGTCGACTTCAGAATCAATCTTTTCTCGAGAAAGCACCCAAAGAGGTCGTGGAGACGGCCCGCCAGCGCTATTCGGAAGCGATCGATCGGCTCTCAAAGCTGCGGGAAAAGCTGGAACGTCTCCCGCCTTCCTGATGGGCAGCTGTCGATGAGTCGCGCCGAGTCGCTTCTCTACCGCGCTTTTTTATGTTTCAGATCTGCGAGTGCCTGGAAACGGTAACCTCAACCAACGATTATCTTAAGCAGTTTGTCTCCGATGGTGTCCCGCGCCTGGTGATGGCCGCTGAACAGACGGCCGGCAAAGGGCAATACGGACGAAAATGGGAGTCTCATCGGGGCGAAGGGCTTTATGTCTCCTATCTGATTTATCCCCGTTGGAAAGCTGAACAGGCCCGCTTTCTGAACTTTCTGGCTTCCCTGGCTGTCGTCGATGCCGTGGCTAAACAGGGTGGCGATAAACTTCCACTGCGGTTGAAAGAACCTAACGACGTACTGGTTGGTAGCCGGAAGCTCGCGGGTATCCTCATCGAACTTGGCACCTGTGGCAGGGAGCTTCAATGGGTCATCGTCGGAATCGGGATCAATCTGTTTCAGCATGCATTTAATGGCGCGCTGGCAGCCAGCGCGACATCTCTATCGATAGAAGGGGTTCGAGTGACTTCGGCTGCCGATTTTTGTGATACCTTGAACAAGGCCTTCTTGAAGCAATACAAGAGAGTAAGCGATGGGGGTTGGGAGGCGGTGGAACAAGATTATCGTCAGCTTTTGAATCGGAAGAACAATGAGTATTTTCAATTATAGAGAGAAGCCTGGCTATTTTAGGCGACTCGGGGAAGCTCTCAAGGATACCAGGGAGGATCTGAGCCGCAAGATCAATCAGATTATCGGTACGGAAGAAAGTCCAATTACCGAGGATCAGATTGATGAACTCGAGAGCAGCCTGATCGCTGCTGACATGGGTGTTCAGACCACCATGGAGATCATCGACCAAATCCGCGAGTTGACGCGTAGTGAAACGGTTGTCACTTCACACCAAGTTCGGCGACTGATCCGAAGTGAGTTGCTGGAAATTCTTCAAGCTCCGGAACAAGCCCCTGAAGAAGACCTGGTGGACGGTCTTAATGTGATTTTAATCGTGGGGGTAAACGGAGTGGGCAAGACAACCACGATCGGTAAGCTGACCCGTTATTACCAGGATGCCGGCAACCGGGTGATTCTCTGTGCCGGAGACACGTTTCGGGCTGCGGCCATTGAACAGCTGGACATCTGGGCCAGGAGAACGGGAAGTGAGGTCATAAAGCAGAAGGCCGGTGCAGACCCGGCGGCAGTGCTCTTTGATGCCATTGCTGCTGGTCGTTCGCGACAGGCGAATGTTTTGCTTGTTGATACTGCCGGACGACTGCATAACAAAGACAACTTGATGAAGGAGCTGGAAAAGATGAAGAGGGTAGCCGGTCGTGAAGTGCCGGGTGCCCCTCATCAAGTTTTTCTCATTCTGGATGCGACAACCGGCCAGAATGGACTGATACAGGCGAGGGAGTTTTTGCGCGTGATCGGTACAACCGGGTTGATTGTAACCAAGCTGGACGGTACCGCTCGCGGTGGGATCGTGGTTGCGATTGCAAAAGAACTGAAGGTGCCCATTCGCTTTGTTGGTGTCGGGGAGAAAGTCGAAGATCTGCTGCCGTTTGATCCGGAGAGTTTTGTGGACGGCCTACTGGGCACCCGAGCCGTGGCTGGAAGGTCCGTTTCGTAGTGCGAAAGTTGGTAAGCGTCGCAGTAAAACATTAGCCGCTGAGACGTTAGCCACAGAGGTCCCCTGTGAGTTAGAAAATTTTTCTTCGGTGGCTGGGTGAGGATGCGAAAAATCGAAGCAGCAGGATCCCAGTAAGGAATCCCCCTATATGGGCCCACCAGGCCACTCCACCCATCGCTTCAGCGGTCGTGCTGCCTAATGCCATTGTCCCGTATAGAAACTGGATTAGAAACCAGGAGCCAAGAACCAGGATGGCGGGAAGTTCTATGATCGGCCAGAAAAAGAACAACGGGACGATGGTCAAGATGCGTGCAAAAGGATAGCTGATTAGATAGGCTCCCAGCACGCCGGCGACCGCGCCGCTCGCTCCGATACTGGGGATCGTGCTGGAAAGATTGAACACGACGTGAGCGAGTCCTCCGGCCAGTCCGCACAGGAGGTAGAAGACGAGGAAGGAAAAGTGGCCCATCCGATCCTCGACATTGTCACCGAAAATCCACAGGTACCACATATTTCCCAGAACGTGTAGCCAGCCGCCGTGGAGAAACATCGAAGTGAACAGCGATAGGAAAGCCACCGGCAGTCCCTGGCCCTCTGCTGCTCCGGGGGCGAAGTAGGCTGGCACAGTCCCGTAGGAGAGAACAAGCGCTTCCAATCTTGCTGGTGGTAGCGTGATTTCATAGAGGAAAACCGCCACGTTGAGTACGATCAGGGAAACGGTCATCACTGGATAACGTCTGGCGGCGACATTGTCTCGAAATGGAATCATTTCAGGTTACGAGGGTTCCTTAATCCCCTAAGTAAACCACCTGGGCAAATTGAATAGCCGGTATCTTCCTGATCTGGTCCAGGACCGACTGATCTATGTCACTGTCAGTGTTCACGATGCCTACCGCATGGGGAGCGTCGCTACTCCTGCCCAGGACAAAGGAGGCGATGTTGATATTTGCCTCGCCGAGAAGGCTACCCACCTTGCCAATTACACCCGGGCGGTCCTCATTTCGCATGACCAGCATTGTTTTCCCGAGCTGAATTTCTACCGGAATCCCGTCGAGCGACACCAATCGCAGATTGCCCTGCCTTAGTACGGCACCCTCGACCCATTCGGTCCGGTCTTTTGATCGAAGCTGAAGCGAAATGAGATTGGAGTAAGTTCTTTCCCGACTGCTCACCGTCTCAATAACAGAGATCCCGCGGTCGCGTGCGAAACTACGAGCATTAATTTCATTCACCTCTTCCGAGAGGATAGGTTGCAGTATTCCCTTTAAGATATAGTTACTCAAAGGCTTATAATTGATCTGCGTCAGATCCCCGTAATAACGGATACCGATCTCGGAAAGGCGGATCTGAGAGATCTGGCCGATAAAAGAGCCCAGCTTTTCTCCGAGTTGGATGTAGTGTGACAACTGAGCCAGTTCCTGAGGAGACAGGGAAGGGAAATTGACTGCGTTGACGATCACATTCTCCTTCAGGAAATTAACAATCTGTTTCGCGATATCGAGGCCCACTTTAGCCTGAGCTTCAAGCGTTGAGCCGGCAATGTGGGGAGTCAGTATCACATTAGGTGTTTCGCGCAGCCTTTGGCTGATATTTGGCTCATTCTCAAAAACATCGAGTGCTGCTCCTCCGACCTTTCCACCCTTCAAGGCCTCGATCAAATCGTCCTCTTTAATGAGTCCGCCCCGGGCTGCGTTGACAATAAGAACACCATCCTTCATCTGGCGGAGTGTCTCAGCGCAGATCAGGTGTCGCGTCTTCTCTGAGAGAGGAAGATGAAGGCTTATAAAATCACAGGTCTTGAAGATCTGTTCCATGGAGGTGAGTTCCACTCCCAGGTCGGCTGCATAATCCTCGCTCACAAAAGGATCGTATGCCAGCACCTTCATTTCAAGACCCATTGCCCTTCGGGCCAGAACAGAACCGATCTTGCCCAGGCCGAGAATCCCCAGGGTTTTACCCTGGACCTCTTTACCAATAAAGGCAGACTTGTTCCAGCCTCCGTGGTGCAACGACTCGTGCGCGAAGGGGATCTTACGGGCCAGGGCGAGGAGTAGCGCCAGCGCATGCTCGGCGGCGCTGGTGCTGTTCCCACCGGGTGTATTCATGACGACAATCCCCCTCCGTGTCGCCGCTTCCAAATCGATATTATCGACTCCGGCACCGGCTCGACCGATCACACGAAGGCGCTTGGCTGACTCGATAATTTCGGGCGTTACCTTGGTCTTGCTACGAACGATTAATGCGTCGGCATCAGCGAGTTCCGCCTTGAGCTCGTCCGTGCTCATAGACGGGGAGTCCACGACGACGATGTCCGACTGTTGTCTTAGAAATTCAACTCCCTCATCAGAGAGTTTATCGCTAATTACAACTTTCATTTACTCCGGTTTCCTTCAGCTTGATCAGAAATTGGGTGAAGCGTGAGTGCAGGATCCGCTCAAGACACGACTGCCTCCCGACTAACTTGTTCAAGGGCGGCAGTGACCCCTCGTCCCGATTTCACATCGTGTCCCATTGAGGAGAGGCAGAGTTCGATGGCGGAGAGAACTGAGAATACGTCGAGCAAATCAAAGTAGCCCAAATGAGCAATGCGGATAATCTTTCCTTTCAGTTTCCCCTGTCCTCCCGCGACTTTGACTCCATAGCGGTTCTCCAAGTTTTTTCTGAGCGCTTCGGAGTCGATCCCTTCCGGAGGGAATGCGGCTGTCACGGCATTGGCCGGTGAAGATGAAAGGATCTTGAATCCCAGTGCGCTGAGCCCTGCGCGCGTACCGGCTGCCATCTGCTCGGCCTCTTCAATCACCTGATCGACTCCCTGAGACACGATCTGCTCGGTGGCCTGGTGAAGTCCAGCAATCAGTGAGACTGCAGGTGTATACGCGGTGGAACCGGAACCTTGGTTCTTGAGTTCCTTTCGTAAGTCGAGATAGTAATGTCCCTGCGTTCCCTTTCGCTCCATGATCTCGATGGCTCTCTTGCTCAATGACAAGAAGGCCAGTCCGGGCGGCAATCCAAACGCCTTCTGAGAACCGCTGATGACAACGTCAAGGTCCCATTCATCAGTGCGAAGAGGTTGAGTTCCGAGGGCCGTTATTGCATCCACGACAATCAGAATATTGGGGAATTCCCTTCGGATCTGGCGGCTGATGTTTTCCAGATCGTGGAGAGTTGCCGTGGAGGTCTCGCAGCCCTGAATCAGAAGGGCCTCTACCCCCGGATTGTCGCGAATCGCGGCGCTGATTTCATCGACCGTGGCGGCTTCCCCGTACTCTTTTTCAAGGACCGCACACTCGACTTTATGCGCTTTCGCAATTTCAACCCATCTTTCGCCGAACTTACCGGCGACCACGGCGAGTGCCTTGTCTCCGGCGTCAAGAAGGTTCGTAACCGCAGCTTCCATGGCGCCTGTCCCTGATGACGCGAGGATTAGGACAGGTGATTGAGTCTTATAAATGGCTTGAAGATTCTTCTGAGTATTCAGTAAGAGCTCCCTGAACTCCGCCGTACGATGGTGAAGAATAGGCGCCGCCATCGCAAGCTGAGCTTCGGGAATCAGTGGTGTTGGACCTGGTGTAAAGAGTCTTTTCTTTCTCATTGTGAAATGATAACACGACGCAATTTGGCTGCTGACCCACTAGCACAGGATCTTTCAGTCTCACCTCAATACCATTTTTGACCGGCGATCTTTGCGACCAACCGTCGCCGCCGCTGTTTGAGACTCTCGCAATCAGGATGAAGGTCGATTGCCTCCTCGACCAGCAGAAGAGCATCTTCTAGCTTTCCCTGGCGATGTTCGAGGATCTTGGCGGCCTCCTCGTAACACATCTGGGGAGGAGAGTCTGTCCTTCTGATCAGCTCCATCAGTACCTCGAGAGCTGCTGAGAAACAGCCTGATTTCTTGTAGAGGAGTCCCAGCTGCATTTGAATTTGCGTCCGATTATGCCGGGAGTGCTGCAAAGCCGTTTTGAGCAAGTCAACGGCATCAGCAATTCTTCCCCTCAGCGTCAGGAGGTGAGCGGCTCGGAGAGGGTCTACGTGCCCCGAATTTGAAGTGCCGTCAAGTGCGGCGCCGAGTTCAGTCAGGAGTTGTGCCAGGCTCAGAATATCGAGACGGTTATGCTGAAAGATCTGTTCGAAAGCGCGGTAATCGGGATTCCCACGCAGGTACCTGAAATAGATGTCAGGAATTAAATGGGAAGGAACGTCAGCTGTTCGTCGATATCCAATTATGTTTCGCTCCAGGCTCTGAAGTGAGCAGTCGGGCAGTGTACCTTTCCAGAGGACGCGGCTAGGATACAGGAGGTCAAGGTGGTGAAAATCGGAAAACGGGTTCTGTTTGCGGTGCAGGAGAAAGCGGGTCTCCAGGAGGTTTAGATCGTAGCTTTTACCATTGAATGTCACTAAGTGTCGGAAGCGACCGATTTCAGGAGATACCAGGCGAATCAGCTCCTCCAGGATATGAGGCTCAGCGACAAGATCATGAAGAAAGACCTGGTGGAGTTCAAAATGATCGCCTTGCAGGAAGCCAGCACCGATCAGAAAAACATAGGTCCCAGTTCCGCCGGCAAGGCCCGTCGTTTCCGTATCCAGGAAAAGGATCTGCTCCGAATTGAAGTTATCGAGTCGGGTGCCGCAAAGGCGAGCGAAGTGAATCGCGGGGAAAGTACGTAACAGTTTTAAACTGCCCTTACCATGAAAACAATTGAGGTCGTACTTTCGGGAAATCGTGAGAACCTTTTCTCCACCCACTGATTTGAGCCGGCCGCCAAGTCTCAGTGCGATCTCAGCAGGGTCTCTGGAGCTTCTCAGTTTATTGAGACGACTGCGGAGAGAAGTAGAGGGCTGTGGCCCGTAAAGGTGTTCGAGACGGTTTTTCAGACTCACGGTTAGTGGATGGTTGTCTGAAGCTTGTTAGAAATCAGGTAACCGAGTAGCGTCAGAGTCAACTCTTTCACTCCTTCTCCAGGGCCTCGTGAAGGACCGACACAGGAAGGGCAGCCCTCCTGGCATCCGCAGGATTTGATCAGCTCCTCGGTTCGCGTCCAGAGGGTTTCATGTTCGTCAAAAAG
>DATGOF010000427.1:0-2946 GCA_035306285.1 Acidobacteriota bacterium
GGGCCACTTCGATTGCAGCCTGCTGAAGCTGATCGGGTGACATGGCCAGGCGATGATCGGCGCAGGCGCCTGTGGTCGAGAGGCTGCTTTCAAGCACGTAGAGCCGGCTCATCGAATCCACCGCTTCATCTACGTTTCGACTGTCCGCCCAATCGCGTGCATAGCGAACGGCCTCGGTTTCGAGGTACAAAAAATCAGCTTCCAGAGACAGAATCTTGCGCGCGCGGCTGAAGTGGTAAATGGGCCGACTATTCTGGCCGGTGAGCTCCCGACAGGCCTCCAGGATGGAGGCATCGCTGAAAGGTTCCCAGTGAACCCAGGTAGCGGCCGGAAATCTTGCTTGAACGTCACGCTTCAGTCGAGATAGAGAAGGGGAGTTCCAATGTTCACAAAGGAACGCCAGCGATTCTCCCCGGGTTGCCTCCAAATCTTCACTCAGTCCATTCCAGAACTCGCTGAACTCTGGCCAGGAGGAGGCTTCAAACTGCCCCGAGTCCGAGGTAAGCCGCCGCACCCTTGTCAGTCGATCGGGGTCATATAAACCCAGGATGGAGGCCTGCATCCAACTGTTTGCTGATCCGCGTGAAGAGGGATGCAGATCGTTTCCTTCCACTTTGATGGGGCGTCCATCATAGCTTTCGACGAGGATTCCGCAGCTCGAACTGCCAAGGGGCATTGACGTCGCGTAATAAACAGAGTTTCCCGGTACAAACCCGGGCGGGCTGGAAACGAAAGGTACGATCGTTTCTTCCGGCCGTCGGCAAGAGGCCAGGCCGGCCAGAGCCATCGAGGCGCCAAGGAGCTTAAGCATCTCTCGTCGTTCCAGTTGAGTTGGCGGCTCGTCAGCACCTTCTGGAAATTCTGCTTTAATGATGTCAGGACCCGAGTTTCCCAGCAAACGCTCAAGGCTGCGCCAGTATTTCTTTCCTGGAAGGCGGTCTTCTTTCATCGATTTACCTGTGGCAAGCCGTGCAATCTGTCGGCGGATTTAGCGTTTCAAGGACGGCTGGAGACACTTCTCCCGTCCACTGCGCGCTGGTGATCTGGTCTGAAGGTCGAATGTTCGGAGCCGGATTTCGGTGGCAATCAAGGCACCAGCTCATACTTAGCGGCTCGACCTGACGAATGACATCCATGGATGCTACGTCTCCGTGGCAGCTCGAGCATCCGATACCGGCACGAATGTGTGCCTGGTGTGTAAAGTAGGCATATTCCGGTACTTTGTGGACGCGTACCCATTCAATTCGGACATCCTCCAGGAAACTGTGGAGGACCGGTTGGAGACTGGCCAAATCCTGACCGATCAGTCGGTGACAGTTCATGCAAACAGCTGTGGAGGGGACTCCGGCGACATCTGCAATATCGACGACCGTGTGGCAATAGCGGCAGTCGATTTCAAGTTCTCCGGCATGTAGACGATGGCTGAAGGAAATAGGCTGAGAGGGCTGGTAACCCACATCTGTGAACTCTGGTGAAAAGAAATACCAGACTCCAAGAGCGGCTAGGATTCCTCCCAAACCGACGCCCAGCAGCAAATAGGTGGGAACCTTGTTGGCCCACCTTGAGAAGATTTGCGCCACGTGTCCTACTCCTTACCTGGAGGCACCTGAACTGAGCCAGTGTGCTCGGCGTCTTCGTGATTTGAGCTTCTCATTCGGCAGACACCAGACCATTCGTCAAGGAGGACCGAGCTTTACCTCCTCCGTCAGTGCCTGTTGTTAGTGCTCTTCTATCTCTTCTCGAAAATCAGTTGTAGCCAGAATTTGACGCCTACCATAGCACAAAAGCTGGACAGGACAAATCCGAAAATCGATCCCTGAAACCGACTTTTTCAGCTTGCAACCAAGCCGGTGGGAGAATTAGGAGGGGAATGCAAGAAGATGAAGATACGGATAAAGCAGGAAGCACAGATTTTGCAAATCGGTCCCTGCTTTGCATCGGGCCTCCTGTGCGGGGTGTTGCCATTGGGAGGCTCCGAGTCCCGGGACGAGTGCTTTAATTTTTTTTGTTGTGTCCTTGGGACAGCATCCGTGCCCGTCGGTAACTTTGCGCTTGTGACGGGCAAGAACCGGCGTACGAAGCTGACCCGAACAAGGACAGTCCGGGTCGCTATATACGCTGGAGTCGATTCCAAAAAGGGGACTATCAGCTAAAGACCCGATACAGCCGTCAAGAGTTCAAAATTTCGGGTGAGCATGTCACTCATCGTGAAAGAGATCAAGATCAGAAGGAAAAGAAACGCTACCCCGATAAATACCTGGGTCAACCGCGAGCTGTAACGGACATGCATGAAGTACAGAATGACCAGCATGGCCTTGGTACAGGCAATCAGCATCGCGACAAACGCATTTAGTCTTCCCAGATCGAACTCAGCGACCAGGACAGTCAATGCCGTCAGCACAAGGAGGGCAGCGAAGACCGTGTAGTAGACTCGTGTTGGGATGACGTGATCAGACATGCGCACCTATTAAATAAAGAAGTGGGAACAGAAAGATCCAAACAATATCGACAAAGTGCCAGTAAAGTCCGAACATTTCCACCGGCGAGTAGTACTCGGCAGAAAATCGGTTCTTCCAGGCCATTACGGTGATGACAATTAGGATTCCGAATCCTATGATCATATGCACCGCGTGAAGGCCCGTCATCGCAAAGTAAAAAGAGAAAAAAAGTTCTTGATTGGTCGCTTGCGGACCATCAACCATGAAATTGGCGCCGGGAACGAGATTCTCGTGGAACTTGTGCGAATACTCAACTACCTTGATGCCCAGAAACACTGAACCCAGCAGCATCGTTCCCAGCAGAAAGCCGACCGTCTTCTTACGGTTGCTTGTTTGTGCGGCGTGTACGGCCAGTGCCATGGTCAAGCTGCTGCCGAGCAATACGGCGGTGTTGACTGTACCCAGGACCAAATCCAAGTGGTGACTGGCGTACATAAATGCTTCCGGG
>DATGOF010000428.1:0-2203 GCA_035306285.1 Acidobacteriota bacterium
CGAAATGATGGACCAACTTCTCCCCCTGGAGGATCATGAGGTCGGTGCTGAATTACAGAAGTCCTTCAAGAAGCAAGGGATCGAGATCTTACTTGGGAGCAAAGTATCAAAGAGCAAAAGCACAAACTCGGGCGTTACGCTAACTCTGGAAGATAAGAGCGGCAACTCGACCGCCGTCAAGGCAGAAATGGCTCTCAATGCCGTGGGGGTTTCCGCTAACGTGGAGAACCTCAACCTCGAGGAAATCGGAATTGAACTGGAGAACGGCCATATTAAAGTAGATCACTGGTACCGGACAGCTCGACCGGGAGTGTACGCTATCGGTGACGTCATTGGCCCCCCTTGGTTAGCACACGTCGCATCTCATGAAGGAATAGTCTGTGTCGAGAAGATTGCTGGAGTGAATACCCATCCGGTAGATTACCTGACGATTCCGTCCTGTACTTACTGTCAACCTCAGGTTGCCAGCGTGGGTCTCACCGAACGTAAGGCACGCGAGCAGGGCTACAGTGTCAAGATCGGCAAGTTTCCTTTCCAGGTCCTCGGGAAGGCCAGGGCCAGCCGTGCGACAGAAGGATTTGTCAAGCTCATCTTTGATGAAAAATACGGCGAATTGCTTGGGGCACACATCATCGGAGAGGAAGCGACCGAAATGATAGCCGAGTTGGTCACCGCCAAGGCGCTGGAGACGACGTATCTCGAGCTTCTTAAGACCGTCCATGCACATCCCACGCTTTCAGAAGCGGTGATGGAAGCAGCGGGGGCCGCATATGGCGAACAGATTCACCTGTGATGGGAATGAAAAAGCCGATTCATTAGAGAGGTTGATATGAAAGTCGACGTGGTGATGCCACAGATGGGCGAGAGTATAACCGAGGGAACGATTGCAAAGTGGTTGAAAAAGCCCGGCGATAAAATCGAACGAGACGAATCGATCCTGGAAATCACAACCGACAAGATCGACAGTGAGATCCCTTCTCCTGAAAGTGGGATTCTGTCTGAAATACTGGTGGAAGAAGGAGAGACAGTCGAAGTTGGAGCCGTCCTTGCCAGGATAGAAACTGAAGGCGTTGAGGGAAAGGTCGAAACAGCTAGAAAAGAAGGCAAGCCCAAGAAGGAGGAGAAGAAAGCAGAACCGCCGGTGCAAGAGCCGGAACCGGAAGAGGTAGCAGCTGAGGAAGAAGAGGAAGAAATTGCCATTTCTCCCGTAGCTCGCAATGTTGCCAGGGAACACGGATTGAGTAAATCCCAGTTGTCTCGCATTCAAGGCACGGGGCATGGTGGCCGGATCACGAAAAGTGACGTCCTTCAGTTTATCGAAAACCAGCAAGTGGAAGAAGCAGCTCCTGTCGAGAAAAAAGAAGCTCCCACTCTTCGCCTTGAAATCCCTCGCATGAAGTTCACATATGACCCCGACCGTGTCGAGATCATCGAGATGAGCACTATGCGCAAGACGATCGCGGAGCACATGGTCTACAGCAAACACGTTTCGCCCCACACCTATAACGCAGCGGAAGTGGACATGACTCGTATTGTCCACTTTCGGGAACGGGTGAAGGGACAATTCGAACGGGAAGAGCAGTTCAAGCTCACCTACACACCATTTATTCTTCATGCGACGGTTCAGGCCTTGAAGAGCTATCCATTGATGAACAGCTCAGTCGAGGAGCATCGAATCATCCGCAAGGAATACATCAATCTGGGCGTTGCAGTAGCGATTGATGACGGGCTCCTGGTGCCGGTTATCAAAGAGGCCGATGAAAAGAATCTCCTTGGGTTGGCGCGAGCCTCCTGGGAACTGGCGGAGAAGGCTCGTCAGAAAAAGTTAAAACCGGATGATGTACAGGGAGGCACCTTCACGGTCACCAATCCTGGCGTATTCGGAAACATTTTTGGATTCCCGATTATCAATCAGCCTCAGGTCGGGATCCTCGGTGTGGGGGCCGTGAAAAAGCGACCGGTAGTCGTCGACGATGCGATTGCTATTCGCTCCATCATGTACATCACGTTGAGTTATGATCACCGGGTGATCGATGGAGCTCTGGCAGCCCGCTTTATTCAGACGGTGCGAGAGAATCTGGAAACTTACGACGTCGATAAGGCTCTCTAAATCGCGACCGTGAGACCTCAGCAGCGAGATTTAGCCAAAACAATCGTCCCTTCCTCAAGCCTGCTGAGCGGCTGCTTGGCAATCATCTTTTGC
>DATGOF010000429.1:0-3987 GCA_035306285.1 Acidobacteriota bacterium
TGCTGCTCGATCTGGGCGGCATTTTGAGCAAAGTAACGGGCGGTATTTTGGAGGTACTCGAAGCTGAAAGGCGGTAGATAGTCCTTCCCAAACCCAAAATAGTTAAGCCCGGCTTTGATCTGATTGAGTTTCACCCTGGCCCGCAAGACTTTGGTGAGAACCCGCGGATTGTCGTTGACACCCAGAGCATTCGATGCCTGTAGAAACTGAGTGATCCGGTCGCGAATTGACGCCAGCTTTCCATCTTTGTAGAGGGGTGAATTGGGATCGATCGTACCATCTTCCCGTACGACCTTTTCATAATGCGTCTTGGCGGCCTGCCACTGATTCTGGTTGTCCTTAGCCCGACGGTAGACCTGGTCACCCATTTCCAAATAGAGTTCCGCGACCCGAGTCCACCAGCGCACAATCTCATACTTGCGATTAATGAACGGATAAGGCAGAACACTCAAATAGGATTCCTCTGCTTCGGATAGATTCCCAAGTCCCTGCAGACAGTCTCCGATTGCCATTGGGATTACGAAAAAGTACATATGTGGGAGGTAAGCCACCATCTGGACCGGTGTTTTCCAGAAACCCGTCAAAATCTCTATGCTCGCGATCTCCGAAAGGTTCTGGAGAAAGGTCGAGACATTCCTCTCAGCATTCGTATCGATTACCAGAGAAAGCGATTGATCCTTCCCCTGTAATGTAATGGTCTTCGTCTCCACCTTCTTGGGGAGATACGTGACTCCCATAAAGGCGGTGCTGTTTGGGCTGACCGTGGCTCGAGTTATGAGGCCCCCGATCCCTCCCACTACCGCCCCAGTTACCCCGGGGCGGAAGGGCGAAACGACTGTGGAGACAGTGCCTGGCTGCAATGTCGTCACGGATGTCATAGGCTCGGCCCGGGTCGGAACATCGACCACCACAGGAAACAGATTGTTCTTGTCGATGATGGTCTCGGTTTGTTTGGTAACCTGAGCCGCTTCCTCTTTCTTTCCGGCGCGCGTGAGAAGCCCCGAAAGAGAGTTCAGAGCATGAACTTGAGCATCTGGAACTTTAGCTCTTGAGAAGAGATTGGCGCTCTCTTTCAAATTGGCTTCGGCTCGATCCTTTTGATTCAGCTTTTCATTGAGAATCGCCATGTCATGCATCAGGGAGGCTCGAACCGCAAGCTCACCTTCAGGCGTACTCTGAAGAGCTGATTCGTAGTAGGATAAGGCGCTTTTCCACTCTTCTTTCTCTACAGCCGCAAGACCCTTTTCGACATTATCGAGAACCGTCCCGTGAAATGACGTGACGTACATCCCACTTTCGAGAGCCGGCTTCAGCTTCTCTTCGACTCCTGGAGACAACCGGACAGGGTCACCGATGATCTCTCTCGGAAAGTGGTAGTCAGTCACGGGCGTTTCTCGCAGAATACTCCCTGCCTTGCTTGCCAGCGTGCTCACCATTTCGATTTCCATCGGAAACTTAAAGCCGGGAATGAGATGTGGGTTAACCGGCATTTTAGGATTGACGGTTTTCAAAATCAGGCTCTGTAATTCCCGGAATGTGTCGAGGGCCAGGCGGAACTCCTCGTGATGAAAATGGCGCTGCCCCTCCAAATACATCCCCTGAACCCGGCGTTCGAAAGACGTCACGGGAGATTGTGCTTCATAGTCGCTATTAATCGGACTGTGCCAGGCTGCGACCAGATAGGAATAACGGTTCTCATCGAAATATTGTGGCGGCATAGGTTCTCCTCCCCATGGTTCTCCTGCGACAAAACAACTCCCCCTGCGGGTCAGCAACTGCTACGGAGCTGCTACGGTACATACGTCAGAAAACCCACCCCCAGGGTTCAACAAAGCCTCAAAAATTTCAGGAATGCCTCGAAACGAAAGGAATGCGATTGCACACGCTGACACAGGATCAAGCGGCAGTCAATAGGAAACTTTGGGAGTTAAACCGCTGTTTTTCCGATGCCGCTGTCCATGGGCTGAGATGGCCCTTTCCACTGCATGTGCGGATATATCGTGATCAGACTGTTCGAATCTCCTATAATCCGGTCTCATGGTAGCCATCCTCCTCCTGACCGTATGTTTGCTTGGTTCATCACTGTACGCACAGCAGGTGCCTTCCCGGCATCTTTTGAGCCGTCCCTATCTAGATAGAATTGAGGAGATCCTGATTCCACGTGAAGAGTGGGCTCCCTTTCCGACCGCCTCCCAGCGAGATGCATGGAACTCAATTCCAGAAACAGTTCGCAAAGCCCATCTCCGCCTTGGCGAGGAGGCCCTGACGTATCGATGGGATCCCCTGCCGGCCAGTCTTTTTCTGGAGTACGCGCGGATCGGCAACCGTAGCAACTATGAAAGGACCAGGGGAAATCGCCGAAACCGGCTGGCAGACCTGGTTCTCGCTGAGTGTATCGAGGGTGAGGGACGATTCTTAGATGCCATAATCGACGGGATCTGGGTGATCTGCGAAGAGACCTACTGGGGTGTTCCTGCCCACCTCGGACTCCAGCAAGCCGGTCCGGGACTACCCGACGTTGAAGAACCGACAGTCGATCTCTTTGCCGCCGAAACCGGTGCCCTTTTAGCATGGACCGACTACCTTCTGGGTCCACAGCTCGAACAGATCTCTCCCCTGGTTCCACGACGAATCCGCCTGGAGGTTGATCGACGAATTCTGACACCGAATTTAGAGCGGGACGATTTCTGGTGGATGGGCTTTGGCGGCCGCAGGGTCAATAACTGGAATCCGTGGATCAATTCGAACTGGCTGACGATGGTCCTCTTATTGGAGGAGGACGGTGCCCGCCGAGTAAAGTCGATAAAGAAGATTCTCGAGAGTTTGGATCAGTTCATCAATCCTTACCCCGAAGATGGAGGGTGCGACGAAGGACCCGGCTACTGGGGCCGGGCCGGGGCCTCACTCTTCGATTGTCTCGAGCTTCTCTACAGCGCCACGGCAGGAGTCCTCAACATTTATGATAATCCCCTCGTTCAGGACATCGGCCGCTATATTTACCGGGCCCATATTGACGGCGACTACTTCATCAACTTCGCCGATGCATCGGGGCGAGTGGATGTGGCTGCTGATCTAATCCATCGGTACGGCAAGCGGATCAACGACCCTCTCATGATTTCATTTGGAGCATCAGCGGCAGTTCGCCAGGGATATGGGACCACAGCAGTCACGGGAAACGGAAGTATCGGGAGACAATTGGCAGCCCTGTTCAACCTTCGGGAGCTGCTCGCTACTGAACCCGCCGATCCGTTTCTGCGAGACGTATGGTTACCCGACCTGCAGGTAATGGCCGCCCGGTCTGACGGCGGAACCTCAAAAGGTTTTTATGTGGCGGCTAAGGGTGGCCATAACGCAGAAAGTCACAATCACAACGATGTCGGCAACTTTATCCTCTATGTAGATGGTCAGCCCGCCATCGTTGATGCAGGCGTCGGAACCTACACGGCTCAAACCTTCAGCTCACGCCGCTATGAAATCTGGACCATGCAATCTGCTTTTCATAATCTGCCTACCATCGGCGGGGTCATGCAAAAGAACGGGGTTGATTTTGCTGCGCGACAGGTTTCCTATCAGGCGGATGATCAACAGGTGGAGTTCTCCCTCGACATCGCCGGGGCCTATCCAGCGGAGGCAGGCGTCGGAACATGGCAGCGAACGATCCGGCTGGATCGGGACAGCCACGTGGAACTAGTCGATCAGTATCAATTGAATGATCCAGTGAACGATCTCACGCTCACTTTGATGACGCCTGGCGAAGTTGCCGCGCAGAACGCAGGAGAGCTTGTGATTCAAACCGCGCCCTCATCGTCAGGATCAACATCACGTCTGGCGGTCAGCTTCGACGGTGAAAAACTCTCGGCTTCGACCGAAGAAATTAAGCTGGAGGACGGCCGTTTGACCCGTGTCTGGGGTAGTCGGCTGACCAGAATCCTCCTGCGAGTGGAGGAGCCTTCAGTCAAAGACTCACTTACTCTCATATTCAAAAAG
>DATGOF010000430.1:0-2311 GCA_035306285.1 Acidobacteriota bacterium
TCGGTATCGCAAAGGCTCTGACGTCACATTCTTATATCCGGAGTTGACGCGAGCATTAGTGGCCCTCCCCTTCGATGAATTCGTTCTCGACGGCGAACTGGTGGCGCTTGATGAATCAGGAAGGCCAGATTTTCAGCGCCTGCAGAACAGAGCCCAGAGAACCACCGGCGTGGATGCGGAGGCTCAGGCGCTGGAAACTCCGGTGACACTGTTCGTTTTCGACCTCCTCGTACTGTCCGGACGAGATCTCCGGTCGTTGCCCTTAGAGCAACGGAAAGCGTTTCTCAAGAGGATGCTCCCTCCGCGCGGACCGATCCGATATGCGGACCATGTTGAAGAAGCCGGGAAAGAACTTTTCGAGCGGGTTCAGGAACAGCGTCTTGAAGGGATTGTTGCCAAACGTGCCTCGTCGACCTACAGGGCCGGGCGTTCGGCTCACTGGCTGAAGATACCGGCTGACCGTATATCCGAGTTCGTCGTAGTCGGCTATACGTTGCCAAAAGGGGGTCGAACGGGTTTCGGCGCACTTCACCTGGCGTCTGTGAAAGGAGGAGTCCTCACCTATGCCGGCCGCGTCGGAACAGGATTCTCAGACCGGTTTTTGCGAGAGTTCTCTCGGAGGCTGGAGGCGATTCGCATCAAACAGCCCCTGTGTCAGGGGGCGGTGCCGCGGGGACGCGAGCATGTCTGGGTGGAGCCACACTATATTGCTCGTGTTCGCTTCAAGAAACGAACTGCCGACAACCTGCTTCGCCAACCTGTCTTCCTGACGCTGGTGGACGATCTTACTCCCGAGATGTTGGATACTGAAAAACCAGTAGAAGAGACGGACTCCGAAGTGCAGTCGGAAGCGCCTGCGGGAGACGCCGCTGAAGCGCCAAAATTCAGCATCAGTAATCCCGACAAGGTGTTTTGGCCGGACGATGGGATTACCAAAGGTGATCTCATCGAGTATTACAGGTCGATCAGTGACTGGATACTTCCCTACCTTCGTGGCCGGCCGGTTGTTCTCGACCGATACCCGGACGGCATCTACGGAAAGTCCTTTTTTCAGAAGAATGTGCCCGACTATATTCCTGCCTGGATGCGAACTGCTCAGATTTGGGAAGAAGGAGAGACAAGGGGAAGCAACCTTTTCCTCTGCGATGACCTTGATTCGCTGCTTTACCTGGTAAATCTGGGGACGATTCCCCTTCATATCTGGAGTAGCCGAGTTGAATCGATTCAACACCCAGACTGGTGTGTTATCGATCTCGATCCCAAGGATGCTCCTTTCAGGAATGTTGTCAGGATTGCCCGCAGCCTGAGAGAACTCTGCCTGGAATTGGAGATCGAAGTTTTTTTGAAAAGCACAGGAGGCTCGGGACTCCATTTGCTAATACCTCTGAGTGCGGCTTACACTCACGAACAAGCGAAGCTACTGGCGGAGCTGCTCGCCAGAATCGTTTCTGCCGAGCTACCAGAAATCGCGACCCTTGAGCGTGCCGTCGAGCGGCGGGAAAGCAAAGTCTATATCGATTGCTATCAGAACGGACAGGGAAAGTTGATCGTTGCGCCTTTCAGCGTGCGCCCCTATCCGCGGGCGCCTGTTTCGACTCCACTTGGTTGGGAGGAGCTGACTGAGACTATGGACGTAAAGGCTTTCAATCTTCGCAGTGTGCCCGAACGAATGCAGGCTCTGGGTTACGACCCAATGAGAAAAATTCTAGAGAGCACGACCGATCTGGCCCGAGTTATCGAGCGTCTCTCAAAATGGGCGTAGCCGAGTACAATCGGCCGTTCGGAACTGTAATTCCACAACTAATTCAGGAAAGGCTTCATCAAGAGGAACGCAATGAAAGAAAAGATTCGATGGGGGGTATTAGGAGCCGCGAAAATTGCCGTCGAGAAAGTGATCCCTGCGATGCAGCAGGGGGAGGAGAGTGAAATCGTCGCCATCGCGTCACGCAATTCTGACCGTGCCCGTGAGACAGCCCACAGGCTGGGTATTGAAAAGGCTTACGGCTCCTACGAAGAACTGCTGAATGACCCTGAGATTGATGCCGTTTACAATCCGCTTCCCAATCACCTCCATGTACCCTGGACGATTCGGGCTGCTGAGGCCGGAAAACATGTGCTGTGTGAGAAGCCGGTGGCCCTGGATGTTCAGGGTGTGAAACAGCTAATCGAGACTCGAGACCGCACCGGCGTCAAGATCGGAGAAGCCTTCATGATTCGAACCCATCCTCAGTGGCAGGGGAGTCGCAAGTTCATCCAGGAGGGGAGGATTGGAGAGCTGCGTGCCCTCCAGGGATTTTTCAGCTACTACCTG
>DATGOF010000431.1:0-6908 GCA_035306285.1 Acidobacteriota bacterium
CTCTCCCCCGACCCGCTGGGGATTTACGGGTTCTATCTCCATGGAGGGGCCTTCGGCTGGACGTTTAACGTTGGCGTGAAGAAGAGCCCCGAAGAGATCTCAGAACTCGGAACGGGCGCTTACCCGCTAGCGGTGATGGCAAGAACGAGTGCCGGCGTGGTGATCCACCGTTTTCAGCCGCCGGTCTGGAACGCGGAGATCAGTAAGAAGCTGGAGACGGAATGGCCAGTGGCCAAGCAGACTTGCCAGTTCAAGCACATTGTCGCCGAGGCCAACTGGCACCAGAAACAAATCGAATTCCACCCTGACCCGACCCACCTGGATCCTACTGGAATGCTCGACCAGTTCATCATCTTCTCGATGAGCAATCTGGTGCCTGGCGAATCGGTCTCTGCGGTTGATTCCGCCAGCTCGCCGATCGTGACGGCAGTACCCGGACCTGCGGGCCGGGCATGGGGGTACCTTCCCGCTCGCCACCTGTCCGATGGCTTTGTGCTGGATCTGAGAACGACGGCGGCAGGAGACCGGATCCGGAGGAGCTCGGGGCGCACCACGCCGGGGCCGTTCTCCATGTGGTTGTACTCCTGGCACCAGATCGCCTCGTTCTCCGTGTTAGGCCGGCCCTTGCTCCTCCTGCCGACCTCTCCCGCATCCGGCCTCCTGCACGTGCTGGCGGGAGGGACCCTCAGCTCCATTCGGCTCGGCAGCCAACCGATGCTCGCGGACCAGATCGGAGTGGAAGGTGCCACCCATGTAACCAATCTGGCGGAAGAAGCACTCGTCCTCGGCGGGACCTTCGGGCTTGCCCAGCTTCTGCCTGGCGGGCGACCGCAGGTCGAGCGCCTGACCACCGAAACGGACGAGACCGTTCTGGGCCTCGCCCGGCAACGTGACCGGCTCTTCGTGCTGACCGAAGACGGAGTTACGGCTTATCGGATCCGAACTCCCCTGCGAACGTCCGCAGAGCGCGTGGGCCGATTCGCAGTCGAACGGACGGGCGAGGTGGTAATCGATTCATCCAGGGGATGCATGCTCTCCGGCCACCATCTCGCAGTTGCCACGCCGCGTGGGATCACCGCGGTCGCCGTGGCGGAAGACAGCTTGACGGTGGCCGGATCGTTGGAGTTCGCCGGAATCGACAGGATCGGTCCGGCCGAGCGACGGATGGGCCGGGGGATGGTGTACGTCGAACTGGCCGACGGAGCGGCGGCCCTGGTGGATCTGGCGGGCGTTAGGGGCATCGGCAGGCAGCCTTCGCCGGTGACCCGACTGGGGACGAGGCCGGTCTGGGTAGACCGCCCCTCCCTGGGGGAAGTGAGGTTTGACGCGAGCGGCAACGGACGAGTTGTGGTGGAGCTGTTGCGGGACCGAGTGAACCTGGTCGAACAACTGAGGGGGTGATGGAGCGAGCCAACGCTATGGCGTACAGGACCGACTCGGGCGGGTTTCGCCACTCGTGTGAAGTCGAGGCCGCGGAAGACCTCGCGGAGTTCCTTGATCACCAGCGTCACGGGGTAGAGGCCACTCGAAATTTATCCGAGTTTCTGTTCTAGCCATTCCTTAAGCACGGTTGCGTTGTTTCGGTCAGTTTCCCGTGAACTGTAGAGCAGTTTTATGTGCTCATGCCTCTTCAATGTTCCAAGGACCTCGGATAAGTCAGGCTCTTTCTCGTTCAATTCTTGCAGGTACCGCTTCCGGAACTCGTCCCATTCTTCACGATTCTGATGGAACCACTTTCTCAGTGAATCGCTGGGAGCCATTTCGCGCGCCCAGAGATCAACGAAGGCATTCTCCTTGCGAATTCCACGAGGCCAGAGGCGGTCGACCAGCACACGAAATGCACGGTCGCGTTGCTGATCCTCGTAGATTCTGGAGATTGTGATCTTCATTCCCGATTACTTGCCTTTCTTGGTATACGCTAACGGTTCACTTTATATAGTATGCTGGTGGTTTAAAGCACTCAAGAAGGGATAATCGTGACCGGAGACCACGCTCGACAATTGCCTCTGACACCTCAGCCCGAGGACTTGCCAAAGAATGTCAAGCGGGTGGTTCAAGGCGATCGTGAAATCTACCTTGTCGGCACGGCCCACGTTTCCCAGCAAAGCGTTGAGGATGTGCGCACGGTGATTACGACCGTGCAGCCAGATGTCGTGTGTGTAGAGCTTGACGAGGCCCGCTATCGAAACCTGGTGAATGCCCAGACCTGGAAGAACACCGACATTGCGCAGGTGATCCGGGAAGGAAAGGCTATGCTGCTTCTGAGCTCTCTGATCATGAGTTCCTTTCAGAAGCGAATCGGGAAAAAGCTGGGAGTGACGCCGGGCGCAGAATTGCTGGAGGCTGTACGTCAGGCGGAGGAAGTCGGGGCACGCGTAGTGCTGGCTGATCGAGACATTCAAATAACGCTGAAGCGAACCTGGGCCAACTTGAATCTGCGTAACAAATTCAAATTGGTCTCTCAGCTGGTTGCCAGCTTGTTTGTTTCTGAGCAAATTGACGACGAAATGATCGAGGAACTCAAGCAGGAAGAGAAGCTGGGTGATGTTCTTCGATTGTTGGCAGAGGAGTTTCCCCTGGTCAAGGGACCCTTGATCGATGAGCGCGACACTTATCTGGCGCACAAGATCAAAGAATCCGGTGGGACTCGTGTAGTAGCAGTCGTTGGTGCCGGACATGTCCCGGGGATTCTAGAAGCGGTGGAGCGCGTCACTTCTGTGGACGAACTGGAAACGATTCCTCAGCGATCCAGGATTCAGCCAGTCCTGAAATGGAGCATCCCGGTTGTGATTCTGGCTTTGTTCGCCTATGGGTTTCTCCAGGGAGGAGTCGGAAAGTCGATAGAATCGGTTTTGATCTGGATTTTGGCCACCGGCCTTCTCTCGGCGGCCGGTACTGCCCTGGCCCTCGGGCATCCGCTGGCGATTGCCTCGGCCTTTGTTGCCGCGCCTCTCACTACCCTGCATCCTTTGATTGCGGCGGGCTGGGTGAGCGGTCTCGTTCAGGCTCTGGTTAAGAAGCCGAAAGTCCAGGATCTTGAGAATCTACCCGAGGATATAACTTCGATTCGAGGTTTCTGGGCTAACTCGGTGAGTCGAATTTTGCTGGTGGTCGTTTTCTCGAATCTGGGAAGCAGCCTCGGCACCTTCGTTGCTGGAAGCTGGATTGCGGTCCGCCTCTTTAGCTGAAAGGTCGAAAAACACAAGTCTTTGTGTCCTCTGTGGTGAAGAGCTTGCAGTGGAAGCTCTTAATAGCGCGCCCACGCGCGCGCTCTCTCACGCTTTCAGTGTGATGGAAGTGAGTCTTCGAGATCGCGGGCTATCCTGTTTCGAGCCTCCTTTTTTTCGGTCGGGCTCCGGGTTCGCGGGGGCCCACTTGACCTCGGTCTCGCAGAGCGGCGTCCATGAGAACAATGGCCGTTGCTGCTTCGACGATCGGCACAGCTCGTGGCAACACGCAGGGATCGTGACGGCCTTTGGCTGCCAGGGTGACTTCGTTGCCTGCCGAGTCAACGGTATGTTGTTCTTTATTGATTGTCGACGTCGGTTTAAAAGCAATCCGCGCTATGATCGGCATTCCATTGGAGATTCCACCCTGGATCCCACCACTGTAATTGGTCCGTGTGCGAATATGTCCATCCTTCACGTAGAAAGGATCATTATGCTGGCTGCCGGTCATGGTCACTCCATTAAAGCCACTTCCGATCTCGACTCCCTTGGCGGCTGGCAATGACATGTACTGATGTGCCAGAAGGGCATCCAACTTGTCGAAAACGGGGTCTCCCCAGCCAGCCGGGCAATTTCTGGCCACAACCTCGACAACCCCGCCGAGCGAATCACGATTCTTTCGAGTCTGATCAATGAGGGTGGCCATGCGCGCGGCCAGTTCGGGATCAGGGCATCGCACGTCATTGATCTCTACGTCATCACGTCTGATTGCCTCGTAATCGACCTTTTCCATGATTAGATTCTGGACCTGGCGCACCCACGCCACAATCTCTATCCCGTACTCCTGGTTCAACCAGAGTTGCGCAATTGCACCGGCTGAAACACGTGCAATGGTTTCACGGGCACTTGACCTTCCGCCTCCCATCCAGCTTCGGAAACCGTATTTCATGTCGTAAGTCATATCTGCATGAGAAGGCCGGTAAATATCCTTCATGGCAGCATAATCAGCTGGGCGGGCATCCTTATTTTCGACCATCATCGCGATTGGTGTTCCGGTCGTGAGCCCCTGAAAGACGCCGCTCATAATACGGACACGATCGGCCTCGCCTCGCTGTGTAGTCAAGCGGCTCTGCCCGGGACGGCGGCGATCGAGTTCCCGCTGTATGACCTCTTCATCAAGAGGCAGTCCTGGAGGGCAACCGTCGACGATGACGCCGATCGTATCTCCGTGACTCTCGCCCCAACTGGTGATCCGGAACAGCATTCCAAACGAGTTGCCAGACATAACGTCTAATGATAACACCCACTCATTCGAGGGGCGGTTCGGAAAATTCGGACGGGTTGTCCTGTTATACTCAGTGCATATGCACGATTCCGGAAGAAAAGATGTCGAGGTTAAGAAGGTAAAGGAGACTAATGTACCGGCTCTGGGTCTTGGTACCTGGCGACTAAAGGGCTCGGAATGCGGCGACACCGTCCGTACGGCTATCGAGCTCGGCTACCGTCATATAGACACCGCGCAGACGTACGGGAATGAAGCGGAAGTAGGGCAGGGGATCCGGGATTCAAGCTTGGACCGTGCGGAGCTCTTTGTGACAACCAAGATCGATGTCGAGAATCTCTCACCGCAGCGCCTTCTGGTCTCGGCTGCAGACAGTTTCCGAAAACTCGGTATCGACTATGTCGATCTATTGCTGATCCACTGGCCTCACCCTGAAGTTCCACTGGAGGAATCGTTGGACGCAATGAGAAAGCTTCAGGAAGAAGGCTTGGTTCGGCATATTGGAGTCAGTAATTTCACCCCGGAACTGGTCCGTCAGGCACTGCAGATTGCCCCGATTTTTTGCAATCAGGTGGAATTTCATCCGTATTTGGATCAAAGTGATATCCTCGATCTGGCAGAGAAAAACGATTTTCTCGTCACGGCGTACTGCCCTATCGCTCGCGGTGCTGTACTGGAAGATCCCGTCCTTCGTAGAATCGCAGAAAGCCGTGCTAAGAATGCTGCGCAGGTAGCATTGCGATGGTTAGTTCAACAACCGAAGGTTGCAGCGATCCCAAAGGCTGCCAGCCGGATACACCTGGAATCCAACTTGGACATCTTCGACTTCGAGCTAAGCAGGCAAGAAATGGAAGAGATTGCGGCGCTGGCAAACGGATTGCGCCTGGTGAATCCGACATCGGCACCGTGGAATTGAAACAGCGCGAGCTGCCGACCTGGTTTGGAAGGCATTGCCCCTGTCAATCCGGCTCTGGCACCGCACTGGGCGAGAGAGGTCTCAGTCAGGGGGAATACTAAGATGGCCAATGTCCATATCAAACCATCCTGGAACTGGATCAGGGAGTCCGAAGCAACTTCTGAATCGACGTACTTGAACCGCCGAAGCATGTTGAGGCACATGGGGCTTGGAAGCGTGGGGCTGGCAGGTTCTGCTCTGAGTCTCGGTTTTCTCAGTTCGGTGGAAGCGGCAGAGGGGGATTTGCCAGAAGCCTGGGTCCGCAAGTGGGCCGATCTCTTCCCGGCTGTGCGTAACGAGGCGTTTAAAATTGAGGGCGGCATCACAGATGAATCCGTTATCACCTCGTTCAACAATTTCTATGAATTCAGCCTTATCAAGGAACGCGTAAAGAACCTGGTAGGTCGTTTCGAGACCCACCCATGGGAGATTCAAGTTTCTGGCGAGGTGGAGCGGAAGGGCAAATTTGATCTCGACAAACTGGTTCGAATAGGTGAAGCGGAGGAGAGACTGTATCATTTTCGTTGCGTCGAAGCCTGGTCTGCCAATGTACCCTGGACCGGTTTTCCGTTCTCAAAGATCATCGAGAAGCTCGGTCCGAAGGATAGCGCCCGATATGTGAGGCTGGTGACTGTGCTGCGTCCCGAGCAGTTGCCGGGACAGAAGGACACTCGTTATCCGTGGCCCTACTATGAGGCGCTGACCATGGAAGAGGCTCTGAATGAGCTGACGCTTTTTACGTTCGGAGTTTATGGCCACCCGCTGAACAAGCAAAATGGAGCGCCGGCGCGTCTGGTATTGCCCTGGAAATATGGATTCAAGAGTATCAAGTCGATCGTCAAGATCGAGTTTGTACGGCGCCGTCCGGGGACTTTCTGGGGGGATATTTCCAGCGAGTATGGGTTCTACGCCAACGTAAACCCGGCCTTTGATCACCCTCGCTGGAGTCAGGCGACCGAGATCTTCTTGAATACCGGTAGCAAGATTCCTACGCGGATCTACAACGGCTATGGGAAATATGTCGCTCACCTTTACAATCCCGAAGACCGCAAGTACTTCTTCTAGCAGGCGAGAGTCGCTGTGATGACAACTTTCATCTTTGGCATGGGCTGCTGCGCGCCGCCAGGAGGAGTACGCTGAAAAAGATCGCATTTCTTAATTCCTGGCACCGTTCAGCTGAACGGGGTTCGGGGACGGCCGTCGCAATCCAGAGGCTGGAGGAAGGAATTCGCCGTTCCGGACACGCGGTCGAGACCGTCCTGCCGATTGGATCACTGAGAACTACTACCCTGGGTCGTCTTCTCTACAATCTCGCCCTCCCTGTACATCTCCGCGGTCGATCCTTCGACCTGGTAATCGGGTTTGATTTTGACGGATTCTTACTCCCCTCGGATTTTCAGTCTCCCTATTCGGTAGCGTTGAAGGGAGTTCTCGGAGACGAGAAGGAATATGAGCGAGGCTGGGCCTACTGGCATCTACTGGCACTTTCAAAAGTAGAATCTCT
>DATGOF010000432.1:0-2229 GCA_035306285.1 Acidobacteriota bacterium
GACAGCAGATCGAACCACAAGTGAAAACTCGACTCATTCGGAAAAATGGAACCTGGTCCGCGCAAGTGACCTCAAAGGAAGGCTATCTCTAATGAAATCAACACCGAGCTTGTCCAATCTCACCTAATTTGGACAGCAGTGTTGCAACATAGAGCTTCATGACAAGAGAAGAAATGATATGAATTCTACTTTCAGCCCTCCCATGTTGTCACAGTTCGCCCTTGAATGAAATCTGCCTGAGGCAGCCAGGCACAAGATATGGCGGGGAGAAGGTCCAGCGCCGTAAGGAGCGGAGCAATTGTGCAGTGAAAAGCCGGATTCATATGTTAAGATCGCCCGCAACAGTTAAGGCTGAGCGTGACTCAGCAAATACAACGCGGCCTGCGAGGTCTTTTAGCAAGCCAGAATCGGCACAACGTTTGTTGCTCTCAGGTCGATTCATGTGCGTGGCCATTGAAAGGCTCGCGATCGAGGAGCACTCAATCGAGTTTGAGTAAACGAGATGAGACGGAGATCTTTCTTGAAGGGTCTGCCCCTTGCATCGACCCTTCCTTCCCTCCAGGTAACCGACAATACTGCTACTGGCCGACGCAAGCAGTGGTTCGCCGAATTGACTCGCCTGGCAGAGCCGGTTCTCAAGAGTTTGAGTCGAGGTCGGCTCCGAATCGAAATGCCCGTGGAAACCCGGACCGACAGCCTTGCCGACCGGACGCCGTATGCCCACCTGGAGGCGTTTGGAAGACTTCTCACTGGCATGGCACCATGGCTTGAGCTATCCGTCACATCCGGCGAAGAGGCAGAGTTGCACCGCCGCTATCAGGACTTGTCTCGCAAGTGTCTGGCCATGGCTGTCGATCCAGAATCTCCAGACTATATGAATTTCGACCGGGGCTCCCAGCCGCTCGTGGATACTGCTTTTCTCGCTCAGGCACTACTACGTGCTCGTGGACAGCTCTGGGAGGCTCTGGACGCCCGTACACGAGAACAACTAGTTACAGCTTTGAAGACTTCCCGTGTGATCGTTCCCTATCGAAACAATTGGATTCTCTTCAGCGCCATGGTTGAGGCAGCCTTGTACAGGCTGGCAGGAGAAGGTGACCTGGTCCGGATCAGCCTGGCTCTCGACCAGGTAGACGACTGGTATCTGGGAGACGGTGTTTACGGAGACGGCCCGGAGTTTCACTGGGACTACTACAACAGCTTTGTGATTCAGCCCTTCCTTATTGATATCCTGCGGGCGACCAGCCAAGCCTTCGGTTCTCGTTATGCCGACCGTCTCGAGAAGGTCATGGCAATTGCGAGGCGCTACGCCGAGATTCAGGAGCGAATGATCGCACCGGATGGCTCTTTCCCGCCAACCGGTCGTTCCCTCACTTACCGATTTGGAGCCTTTCATCTACTGGCGCAGCTGGCTTTTTTGGAGGAGTTGCCGCCAGCGCTCGCTCCCGCTCAGGTCCGCGAGGCTCTGACGGCTGTGATGGAACGGACTCTGGGTGCTCCGGGCACTTTTGACTCCAATGGCTGGCTTCGCCTGGGCCTGGCGGGGCATCAGCCTTCGCTTGCTGAAAGCTACATCTGCACGGGGAGTCTGTATCTGTGTGCAACCGGCTTCCTGCCTCTGGGCTTGCCGCCGGAAGCCCGCTTCTGGTCCGAATCATCCCAGCCGTGGACATCACGAAAAGCCTGGTCTGGAATGGACATAGAAGCAGATTCAGCCCTGAAGTGATCCCTCACAAAGGCCTTTGGAGTGAACAGAGATACCAGCGGTAACCTCGCCTTCCCTGATTTCTCAAATGATCCTGTCCATGCTTCGCTTCGCAGCGTCTACAGCGTCCAGCCCGGGCGGTAGCCTCGCCGGAGGTAACCTTCGGCTTCATGAGCGTTGGGGATTTTCATCGCCTCGGCATCCCACTGCAGCTTCCGGCCGCTGCGATAGGCGACATTGCCCAGCAGGATAGTCTCTGTAACGCGCATCGAGTAGTTGAAGGAGCAGAGGGTTTTCCCTTCACCTTTGCAGGCGTTCACCCATTCCTGGTGATGGCCGATCGAAGGCGGAATACTCGGATCAGGCGGCGAGTAGTCCTTGAAATGCTCTTTGGGCAGAAGCTGGTGACGTGGATAACTAACGGCCAGCATCCCCTTGCTGCCCACGAAGACGCCCCACGCCCAGTCAGGAATGTTGTGTTCCTTAAAGATGGAGGGTGGCTCAGGAGTGTGTGTCCATGTCAC
>DATGOF010000433.1:0-2242 GCA_035306285.1 Acidobacteriota bacterium
ATCGATCAACCGCCTCCTTAGTCTGCAATATGACGTACTCGATCCCCTTCTCCTCTAAAAGCCGAGTGGTTTCGGCGGCAACCCGCAACCGATTCCACATTCCCGTTGAAAGAACGATCACCCGAGCATCCCTTTCCAGTAATTCCTGAACGTCGGCCGGCTGTACACCCGGAACATGACGTGTATCCGTTTCATTCCAATCCCATTCTCGAGATCCTCCCGGGAAAAGCTTGGCGTCCTTGTAAGGAGAAACGGCACCCTCAACTTGAACTCTTCCCCAGGAAAGGTATTTGATGGCAGGAGATCTCTTATCGAGCATATTGACCATTTTATCGATATCAACGGCTAGGAGTAGACAAGACGGTACGATCGTACAGAAGGCTGAAAAATTCCTTCCGCTCGCGCCGGTTAGATGTGATACCTTCGTTCAGCAGGCCGATGATTTGGCTCCTGTAGTCCTCTTTTCGCTACAAAGCCCTTGATCAGGGTTTCTTGGATTTCTCTTAGAAAGGAGAATAGTAATGGCTAGATGGATTCCGGATCCGACTTTTTATCCTTCGCCTAGAATGGCGATGAAAGCACCACCGGAGAAGCTGGCCTATGTCGCCATGCTCAACAGCAACGGCAATGGCAAACCAGATGCAATCGGAGTCGTCGATGTAGACCCATCTTCCAGTAAGTTCGGTCAGATGATTCATCGAGTCGAAATGACCAGGACAGGTGACGAGCTCCACCATTTCGGGTGGAACGCGTGTAGCGCCTGTCTCTGTCCTTACGCTCCTCATCCTCACGTCGAACGACGTTACTTGATCGTGCCTGGAATTCGATCCTCGCGAATTTACATCCTCGACACTAAGCCGGATCCATCCAAACCGGAGATCGTTCAAGTGATCGAACCCGAGACCGTCATGGAACGCAGTGGTTACAGCCGCCCTCATACCGTTCACTGCGGACCGGATGGAGTCTATATCAGCGCCCTTGGTAATCCAGAGGGCGACGGGCCGGGGGGTATTTTCCTGATGGACCCCGAGAGTTTCGAAGTACTCGGCCAGTGGGAGGTTGACCGCGGGAGTCAGTATCTCTCGTATGACTTCTGGTGGCACCTGGGCCATGACACCATGATTACCAGTGAATGGGGGACACCAAATACCATTGAGAACGGCGTCAATCCCGAGGTCCTGCTTGGAAGCGGCTATGGCCGCCGGCTCCATGTTTGGGATCTTCGTAAACGGAAGCACATGAAAGCGCTCGATCTCGGCCAGGAGTATCAAATGACGCTGGAACTCCGTCCGGCTCACGATCCCACCCGCGATTACGGGTTCATGGGCGTGGTTCTTTCCCTGAATGATCTCTCCTCTTCCATCTGGTTATGGCATCGCAAGAATGGCGAATGGGAAATTGAGAAAATCATCGATATTCCGGCTGAACCCGCCGAACCCGATCAGCTTCCTCCCTTGCTGAAGGACTTTAAGGCGGTTCCCCCTCTCGTCTCAGATATCAATCTCTCTCTTGATGGCCGATTCCTTTATGTCTCCTGCTGGGGAACCGGCGAGTTTCGCCAATATGATGTTTCCGATCCTTTTAAGCCGAAACTGACCGGTTCAGTTCATCTCGGCGGTATCGTGCGCAGGGCTTCGCATCCCTCGAATCCCTCGAAGCCTCTTAATGGCGGGCCGCAAATGGTCGAGGTGAGTCGTGACGGAAAGCGGATTTACTTCACCAATTCGCTCTACTATGCCTGGGATGAGCAGTTCTATCCGGACGGCGTCAAGGGCTGGATGGCCAAGCTGGATGCTGGCCCAGAAGGAGGCATGAAGCTTGACGAGAACTTCTTTCTCGAGGTCGATGGTCTTAGAACACATCAAGTCCGGCTTCAGGGAGGAGATGCCTCGTCAGACTCGTTCTGCTATCCATGAGCTTCTCTTTGGAAGAAGGCTGGCTGATTCTTTTTCTGCTGGGCACCTATCATGGAGTCAATCCTGGGATGGGATGGCTCTTTGCCGTGGCGCGTGGAATGCAGGAAAAGCGCACCTCCGCGGTCTTGAGCACACTGCCCCCAATCGCACTGGGTCACGTGGTGGCCATCGCGCTGGCGATCGGTCTGGCAGCAGCGCTCGAAGTTGTTATTTCGGTAAGACTTTTGCAAGCGCTCGTTGCTCTTTTCTTGATCGGCCTTGGTATCTATTTACTGATTCGCAATCGACATCCTCGCTGGGGAGGAATGCAGGTCGGCTTTCGCGAT
>DATGOF010000434.1:0-6560 GCA_035306285.1 Acidobacteriota bacterium
GAACGACGCCATGAGGCGTTTCAACCTGACTGTGGAGGAAAATACCTGATTGGAAATAGAGATGTCCTCCGGGACCCCAGCGGAAAGTGCTAATGGCATGGTGATTGTCCTCGATTCCGAAGCCGGAAAGCAGGACTCGTCGGTAGTCAGCTCGTCCGTCGCCATCCGTATCTTTCAGGAAAAGAAGATGGGGTTGACTGACAACGTAGACACCACCATCACCGAACGCGATCCCCGTAGGCATCGTCAGCCCGTCGGCAAATACCGTGTGGCGATCGGCTACGCCATCTCCATCAGAATCCTCAAGGACGGAGATGAAGTCGTTTGGGACGCCCGGCTCGACGTGGATGAAACTGGGGGCATTCGTCACCCATAACCTGCCATCGGGATCAAAGGTCATCTGGATGGGATTGGCCAGCATCGGCTCGGCGGCAAAGAGATTGACCTCGAAGCCATCAGCCACCTCAAAGGCTTCCAGCTGTTCATCCGGGTGATCAAATGTCTGAGCTGTTTCCCTTCCGCAGCCAACCAACATCAAAGGCAGGGCTACAAAGCAAAGGACACTGTACGGAAAGGCAAAGCGCCATCCCGATCTTCCGGACTGACGGTTTAGCCACTCCCTCCCGCGCAACCGAAGGCCTTGACGCAGCTTCATGACTAGTAAACCTTCCTCTGATATGAAAGCTTGCTTTCGTTTTTCACTTTCTTCATCACTCAGAGCCTTCATACCGTTCGAGGCGATAAGTTCTTGGCTGAGGCGCAGAGAGCGTGCTAATTTCGGTTTCTGCCTCCTCAATCAACCTGTCGAACTCACGAAATTCGTCTGCGAACTGCGGATTCCCGACGTTGGCACCTCTTCTCTCGGAACGCCTTCCAAAGATGTATTCAGTGTTGTAGGGTCGCCAACGAAAGAAGAAAAGCTTGTTCTTGCGCACGATGGCTCGCCGAAGTTCTTCGATCTGATCGAAATCCGGCCCTGTATCCAGCCGAACTCCTGCAGCCCACTGTGCTTCATCGGCTGTCGCCACAGCAATTCCATCCACGGTGAGGCGGTAACGACCCGGGGACAGTCCATTAATTGTTAATATTCGCGATATTTTCGGTTGGTTGTCTGTTACTGTCAGAGGGGGAGAGGGCCAAGGCAGTCGTTCATCTTGTAAATTAAACTGGATCGCTTCCGCCGATCGTGTCAGTTCCAGGATCTCTGTTCCTGAACTCGAGCTTTCCTCGGGACTGTCTGCAATCGTGACCCGCCAGGGATCATCACTCCATTCGAGGACGTCTCCCAATTCCAGAGCTATCCTCCAGTATCCATAAGGCGTTAAATGGATACCCGAATCGGTCAGAAGAGGAGTCGGCTCCGCTTTTTTGATCTGTCGCAGACGGTCGAACAGATTAACGAATCGAACCCGGTTCCGATAAGCCACATCCTCGAGCTCGGCTACATAAGCCTGAAGAGACAAGTTGTGTTCCGTCGGATCAGGGAGAGGCGACCCTAGATCCTCATGAAAGATAGGAGATAGAACCACGATAGGAGGCCAGGGCGGACTTCTAAGGACCTTTCGAGAAAGAATATCCAGTATCCGTTCATATCCTGAACGAAACTGTTCGATCCCCTCCGGCCCTTCAAAAGAGTCGTTCATCCCATAACTGACAAAAATGGCTGTTGGCCGCTGGTGGGTGACGTTATGCTCCAGATCTCCAAAGCTGAGCGGCCGCATTTGGATCTGGACTGTGTCTCCCGTCCAGCCCATATTGCGAAAGACAATCTGCTGACCCGGAAATTGCCGGGTCAGCGCCGTCTCCAGATAGCCATCGAACACGTCCCTTTCGATGAAACCGTCGCCCAGCAAAATGACCCGATCACCGTCACTGAATTCGAGCGGAGGTCGGCTTTGAGCGGGGAGATTGTGTAGTGTAAACAGTACCAGAAGGCAAAAAAAATAAAGGCGAATCACCAGTTGAAGCTTTTAGCAGGTTGTCGACAAGAACACAAGAAAATTTAAAATGCAACAAAAATGCTGGACGTCGACAACTACTTTCAGTAAAGAATTCGGATGCTGCAGGGGCCTTCACCGAGGAAGGAGAGGGTGACACGAGACTCGTCAACTCTCCTCTGCGGTGGACACCCAGTTCGCCGCTACTTTGAGGAAAACGAAAACCGAATGCATCACGTCGTTAGCTCGTTACGCACCGCTCGAATACAAAAAAATACGTCGCTTAAAGCAGGCTACCTGCTGTGCCTTGTAATGCTTCTCTCGGCATGCGGACCTTCACCTGAAGACGAAGTTTTCCTTAAGGGCAAGCAACTCTATTTATCCGTTTGTGCAACGTGCCATTTGCCGGATGGTCGAGGCATGGTCTCACACCTGGTGGGATCCCAGTGGGTGCTCGGAAATGAAGATATTCTGATTCGAATCGTTCTTCAGGGAAAACGAGGTCGTGCTGATATGGATATGCCGGCCCATCCGAATTTGGACGACGAAAGCATCGCAGCCATCCTCACTTATTTGCGGAAAGAGTGGGGTAATGAGGCTCCACCCATTGACGCCACTACCGTAGCGCGAGTTCGAGCGGAAACCGCCTCACGAAATGAACAATGGACGCAGCAAGAGTTATTGAGTCTCAAGAAGAAACTATCCGGAAAGCAGGGGGACGATCCCTGACACACTGCTGAACGTCCACGGAGTCTGTGCGCGTGTAAAAGAGTCACACTGGATTAAACATCCCAGTGGCGGAATCGATGCTGTCAGGAACGATCACTCAGGACAGCCGATCATGCAAGAACCTGCGCAAGAAGGGGTTCGCCTTTGAGGCCGGCCAGCAAGTTTTGAACGGCCAGCTCTGCCATTTTGTGGCGAGTCTGTCGGGTGGCTGTTCCGATATGTGGGGTGATCAATAAATTGTCGAGGTCAAGGAGTGGATGATCCACAGGAAGCGGTTCTGGCTCGGTGACATCGAGAGCGGCTCCGGCAATCTGCCTCGACTGCAAAGCTTCGTAAAGCGCATCCGGATCAACAACCGGCCCACGCGCCACATTGATCAAGTAGGCTGTCGATTTCATTTCCCGGAGCTCATCCCTGCCAATGAAGTGATGCGTATCAGTCGTCAGAGGAAGGTGCAGCGTCACGAAATCGGATTCCCTCAAAAGTCGGCTCAACGAGGCATACTGGATGCCAAGTTCGCTTTCCCAGTCCTCTCTTCGCTTCCTCTTGAAATAGATCGTCTTCATACTGAACCCCGATGCCCTGCGAGCGACGCCGCGACCTATTGCCCCCATCCCGACAATCCCCAGCGTTGAGCCGTGCACTTCCTCTCCCCAGAAGAGACTGGGATCCAGTTCGGTCCACTGTCCGGTTCTAACATAATGGTTGGCCGGCACGATATTCCTGGCCACCGCGAGAAGGAGGGCAAATGTAAGATCAGCCGCTGAGCCGGCCAGAATTTCGGGTGTGTTCCCCACTAATATACCGAGCTCCGTAGCTGCCTCTACATCAACATGGTCATAACCAACTCCCAGAACTGAAATAACCTTGAGTCGTTTGGATTCGAGCATCATCTCTCTTGAGACTGTCTCATGGCCGTAAGTCAGGAGTCCATCGACATTTCGGATTTTTTCAGAGATCGGAGGTGGTACTGTACTCGAATGCCACATTTCCACAGAACACTCTTTTTCCAGGATGGAGAGGGCTGTTTCAGGAATCGGACGACTCACGAAAACTCGGGGCTTCATGGTTTCTTCATTCTTAGAAGGTTCGTCTAAACAGGGTTTTCGTTGCTCAGAACTGAATGGTTCTAACGTAAGCTGCACTTCCAGTCACGAGATTGCTCCCGATGGCCCAACCATGTTCGGCTCAATCCTTTTCGCCTTCCGCGGGATTGACAGCCGACTTGTAGGAGAACCATTCGCAGCAATTCTCATGGAAATACTGTGTCTGCTATGAGAGATAATTTCAACGACTTGTTCATCTGGGAAGACGGTCGACTTAGCATGAAGTTTCGAACAGCCTAGAAACGTCTTGTATTCACTGACGGACGGCACTAATGAATAGACAGGGAAGTCCAATGAAACAAACCCGCAACGATGCCTGGAAGCTCCTCAACCAGTACACGAAGAATGAGTCTTTGATTAAGCATGCTCTGGCGGTGGAAGCGGCCATGCGTGCTTATGCCCGGAAGTTCGGCGAAGACGAAGAAAAGTGGAGCGTAGTGGGACTATTGCACGACTTCGATTACGAACAGAACCCGAATCCTCCCGATCATCCTCTGGTGGGAGCAAAGATCCTGGCCGAACACGGCTATCCTGAGGATGTCATCTACGCAATCAAATCACACGCAGATTACCTGGAGCTACCCAGGAAAACTTTGATGGATAAAACGCTATTTGCAGTGGATGAACTCTGCGGCTTTATCACTGCAGTCGCACTTGTGCGACCGGGCAAACGTGTGGCCGACGTACCGGTGAAATCAGTGAAAAAGAAATTCAAAGACAAAGCCTTTGCCCGAAATGTCAGCCGAGAAGATATTTTACGGGGGGCCGAAGACTTGGGAGTAGCGCTTGACGAGCACATAGCCTTCGTGATTCAGGCCATGGCTGAGCGGGCCGTGGAGTTGGGCCTGGCTGGTGACGACAGTGAAAAGGGTTAGCCTCGAACCGGTAACGAAAGCCCAGTCTCCCTGATCTTTGTTCAGCAAATGAGAGGGAATAATGGAAATGAGGGATCTTTATATGAAGGGTCAGTTAATTGTGACGTTCAGTCAGCGGTGCCGCTGGAGGCTGAAGAGCTTCTTTCTCTGCTTAGTAGTGATATCAGTAACCTCGGTAGAGGCAATATCTCAATCCACAACCAATCCGGCACACCAGACAGTTGGTGGCTTTCAGAAAAACCCTCTCGAAAGACTTCGAATCACAGAAGATGATCTCGCAGGTCAAAATGACACTGACCGTATCCGCTATATCGGCATGACCCGCTACCTCAATGGCATGAAGGCCGTCGTCACGACGACCATTGATGATTCCACAGAGTATGTGGATGACGCGGTTGACGCATTCGATAAGTACGGCATAAAGGCAACAATCGCAATAAGCACACACCGGGGACCGATTTCAGATCTCTGGCCGCGGCTACGAAAGGCTGTTGTAGACGGCCATGAGATCGGCTCGCATTCGCGCCGTCACCAGTGCCAGTGGCCGGACACCGCGGAGTTCTGTCGCGCTGCTTACAGCCAGGACGAAATTACCGGCTCCAAGAACGATATCCTGGCGAATACAAATCAATCGCATGTCTGGACGTGGGTCTATCCTTGCGGCAATTGTGCTGATTACGAATTTATTCACGAGCGCCTACAACGGGCCGAATACCTGGTAGCTCGGAATTATCCGGATGAAGAAAGAGGGGGAGTCCTCGTGCCGGATCTTCAGACCTGGGCACTGGATCCCTACAACGCAGGTTTCACGCAAGTGGTTCAAAAGAAGGGTGGAATCGCTCCGGCCGGCAGAACTGACGTTCCATCCTTGAACGCGAAGTTCGACGAAGTCTACCAGAACGGTGGAATCTACCATTTCGTATCACACCCGCAGTGGCTCGACTACGGGCCGGACAATTTTTTTGAGAAGCACCTGGCATATTTGGGAGGTCGAAACGACATATGGTACGTACCTCTGGGACCCCTTTATGCTTATCAACTGGTCGCCGAGAACACCATAGTTAGCCGACTGAAAGCGGTGAACGGCCTGGAGCGATTTGTGGTTTATAATATGCTTGATCCACGAATCTACCGAAACAGCATAACTCTGGAATTCAAAGCGACAACAGACACAAAGATCAGGGTGTTATTGGAGGGAAAGGATCTACCTGAACACGCTGAGGGTCCAACCAAAGAAGGGAGTGCAAACTATTATCGTCTGTCGAACGACTCGATCCTGGTAACCGTTCAGCCGAACTCGATACTGGAATTCGCCTTTGACTGAGACCATCGAGTGAATGCCGCCCACCCGCCACTTTTTCGGGCGGGCGGCACCAGTGTCAGAGGAGACCCACCTTTCAGATGCCCGAAGAGCAGACAGCGAAAGCAAGGGATACCGCTTTTTTTATCCGGCCGGCCTACGCTATTTTAATGCCTCCAAAAAAGCGACCAGGTCCGCCAGTTCCTGGGGTGTGAGGAGACGATCTAATCCGGGCGGCATCAGCGACACGGGAGAAGGTTCCATCTTCTCAATCCGATCCCGGGGAACGATCACCTGTTCTCCAGTCATTTGATTCAAATAGATACTCTCGGCTGTTTCGCGGGCAATCGTACCGAAGTAGCTCTGACCATCCTGTGTCGAGATATTGTAGGCCTCATATCCCCGAGTAAAGCCGGTTTCCGTAGGATAGACAATGGCGTCGAGAATCTCGTGTGCGCTGCGGCTACGGCCAATGGTGGAAAGGTTAGGTCCGACTTCTCCTCCATCATCTCCGACCCGATGACAGAGAAGGCAATTCCCCTTCCCGGAGAGAAAGACTTGCTTTCCCCGCTCCGGATCGCCGCTGTCGAGCGTCCTTCTTAACTCGGTAAGG
>DATGOF010000435.1:0-2945 GCA_035306285.1 Acidobacteriota bacterium
CAATTTCTTGCCGAGATCGACAAGAGCATTGTCCAAGGCAAACTGAAATAGCTGTGCATTTCCTTGCTTTATTACTACATACGGAGTTTCTCGCATTGCTTCTAATGCAATGATTTCGACTTGCAGCAATTTCCCGATAGAACTATTAACTTTCCATTCATCTCGCGTGCTCCTGCAGATCCCTCTTTCTTCGAGAATGGATTTGGCAGAATAAAAATCGATTCCCAGAAATTTGCGCCAAGGCTCATCTAAGTCTTCCCGGTTTTCATTCGAGATTGCGACTAGAAAATCACCTTCCTTGATTCGAGAGTCCCTGCTGGTCGGAGAAAAATCGAAAACATAGAGCGTTTCGGGTTGGTACTGTGGATTCGCGAACTTGATCTCATCGATGATCGGATCAGCCTCTGCTTGAGGCTTCAAGGTCAACCCGCGTATCGAGAAAAACCTCGCCTCCCGTTCATCGACGGGCAGTGAGCGAGTGTTCCGGTTCTCCATTTCCTGGCACGCGACATTGAGCTTCTCAAAAGCGATCAGGCTTCTTGCCGCCTCCGGAACACTTGCCTGGGAGGATCGTGCGGCAGAGAAGCCGCTCTTTTTCAGCACCAACCGGTCTTTGTAATTTTCACGCAGTCGCCGGACGATGTGCTGCAAAGCTTGCAGGTGAACCTTCGTGGCCCGCTTAATGCCATCGTAGAGCTCGTCCCGGGTGTAGCGTCTCCACTTGGACGGGTCAGTAGGATGAAGTTTATTGAAATGGCGGACGAAAATTTTGTCCTGCCACAGCTCATAGGCACGTTCGAAGGGGATCTGATCGCTCATTGGGGTAGCGAATCCAAAAGGCAGATCGAATTTATACGGGGTTCCATCCTCCTGGACATTTGGGAAGAAACTGTTCGCTGCATCAAACAGGGAGTAATCGTGGGCAATCGGCAGCCCAACGAGCATTCGCAGGACTTCCTTGACGATTGTCCCAGGCTGAGACTTGAAAGCATCCGGATCGGGCAACAGGCTGTCCGGTGGGAAGAATCGGGTAAGTATCTCGATCAGTTCGATCACGTCAGGGTTCTGCATATGACGCTCGAACATGCGCTTGAGCTGTCGCATCTCCAGCATGTCCCAGAAGAAGATATGGGAAGATAGCCGGTCACGAGCGGGTAGACCTGTATTGACGGTCGACACCTCCTCTAACCACTCAGAAACCACGGTCGCAAATTCCTTCAGCCTCTCGCGCTCCGTTTCTGGGTTCATCGCATCGACACGGTCAACGATGAAAATCTTTTCGTCCGTCACTGGAGGATCGCCGGGCTTGCGGCCGTGCGGGAAATAGAGCCGCGCGGCGCCCAGGGCAAAGGAGATACCAGAGCCCGGGTCGAAATGAATCGTGATAAAGATGCTTTGGTCAGTCCAGGCAGGCATCATCGCACAGCGCCGTCCGTCGATCGGCAGGGGTATTCCCTCGGTCAGGGAACGAGCGCGAGTCACCAACGCTGGCCCATCCGCCCGCAACTGGTGGCTGGAGTCGATAACGGATTGCCACCGATCATCAGCGGTAGTCACGGCTTCAGTCAGTCCCCCCGTAGTGGTAATGCCATTTGAACGGAGAAGTTCCGCCTGCCCTTGATTGAGCCAGGCCAGCCGGGAAAGATGATCGCATTCAGATGCCTTATCTCGGCAATAGCGAACGTAGTCGCAAAGCTGGCACTTGGGACCGACATGCCAACTGGCATCCTCCATACCGGTCTGTAGCACCCGGAGAAGGCGATCCTCGAAAAACTGCTTCACGTGGACTTCATAGACTTCATACGGAACCCGAATCAGCGTTTCGCTGAGGGCCTCGGAAACAGGATCTGCGGCTCCCTTGGCTTGATAAAGCTGGACCAGGTTCCTGAACGCATTGATGTCATGGCTTCCTGGCCAGATGGTGCCCTCCGCCGAAACGGCATATCTGCCGCCAAGCCCCTCTTGCTGGATAGCTGTGGCCAATGCCAAAGCGTAGTAGGTCACCTCTGTGAAGTGCCGCAAGGATGGCTCCGCAGCCATTTTCACATCAATGATATGAATTTCGTATTCAGGCACAGTGCCATTGCTAATCAGCGGCGCACCAGTGCCACCTGGACGTATCCATAGGATGTCCGGGCGTACTCTTACCTGGCCGAGACCGTAAACGTCGTATGCTTTTTGAAGGGCGGGAGTAATGTTTTTGGGAACCGCGAACTCCGCCTCAATAATTGCCTGCGGAGGTTCCTGTTGCCGGAGGATGTCAAAAAGGTTCTGGATCTTCTTGAAGGGCTTTCGTCCCAGAAGATCATCGACCTTGTCCTCGAGAAGGAACACAACTTTCCCATCATCTGAGGTGTCGATCAGATCCTGGTATTTGTCGGCTTCCCAGCGCCGCCCGGCCGCTTTGATAAGTTCAATACCAGGGCGTTTGTAGGTTTCGGCCGAGACCCCAAGTGAGTCCCTTTCAGCATCACTGGCCAGACGAAACCGGAGAAACCGGTCACAATCGAATTTGAATGTTAGGGCAAGCGTTCCTTTATCGAGTTTCGCCATCACAACTCTCCCGGGGTTGGTATGTTCTTCAATGCATCCGACATCGGTCGTGTGCTGGTATCCGCCTCGCCTAAGAAACCTCTACTGACGACCAACGCCCGAGCCAAATTAGTGAAATCAGGAATTTTGAAGCCGATCCGTTTATGAGCGGACAAGGCATCAAAGTGAGATTCCGCCTCCACGACAGCGTCTTTGAAGGCGGTTTCGCTGATGACCGGAACGCCCCTCTTGATGACGCCTTTCTTCTTGCGACAGACCAGCACCGCATCCCACTTGATGGTGCCATCGTAAGTGTGAAGGCCTCCTTGGCCTTCGCCACGCATGGGCAGAACCTTGGTTACCGAGAGTCCCGAATGAAGCAGAGCCGTGCCGAGAGCATCCCATGCCGATGC
>DATGOF010000436.1:0-2602 GCA_035306285.1 Acidobacteriota bacterium
TCAATCTCACCGACAAGCCCGAAATCAATCGTCTCAAATCGTTCCGATCCTCCTTTTACCGGATGGTGAATTGCAAGGGGAGGCCTGCGGTGGGTGCGGGTTAAAAAGCCATCAAAGGCGGCGAAACCGACCGCTCGGATATCATGGGCCAAAAGCGTTGCAACCAGGTCTCGGTTGATCGCTGAGAATACCATCCGTGCAGCGTCCCGAGTCGCTTCATCGGTGATACGGCGCCCCTGCACCTGGGTCACTTCAATGCCCAGCCTCTGGCACAACTCGGTGAGTTGCTTGCCGCCGCCATGGACAAGCGCCAGACGGTAGCCCTCTTCGATCAGCTCCCGGACCTGCTCTGCCAGAGAGTCCCTGTGTTCGGCCTGCTCGAGGACTTTCCCGCTGAGCTTAAGGACTACCTTCATAGCTCCTGTAAAGACTCCAGGAAGAGCCCAGCTTCCTGGCGCGAGAGAACTAAAGGTGGCATCAATCGGAGAACCTGGGGATCACTGGAAGTTCCAGCCAGAATGCGTTTTTCGAAAAGGCCACTCTGAACTTCCTTGGCGGTTCGATCCTTGAATCGGATACCAATCAAAAGACCTGCCCCTCTGACTTCATCAACCCTCTCGAGTGCCATCAATTCCTGTCGCAGGTATTCTCCTTGATCTTGAGCATTCGTACCCAGATGTTCTGTCTCAATGACCTCCAGGGTAGCGAGAATGGCTGCACAGGTCAGAGGATTTCCTCCGAACGTCGAACCAAGATCACCTTTATTGATTTTCTTGCCAATCTCACCCGTCACCAAGACAGCACCGGCTGGAATTCCTGATGCCAGTCCCTTAGCCAGCGTAGCGATATCCGGAGACACTCCAACCTTTTGTGAATAGAGGAACGGTCCAGTGCGACACAAACCGGTCTGAATCTCATCGAAAATGAGAAGCGCCCCCTTTTTGCGACAGGCAGCTTCGATTTCCTTGAGCAGATCTACAGGGATGGTGACCATGCCGCCCATGCTTTGTATCGGTTCTATCAGGACCGCGGCTGTCGCTTCTGAGATTTCCTCGACGACCTGCTCAATGGGAAGGATTCGATGTTCCGGCACCGGTGTATTCAAGTAGTCACGGTACTTGCCGACGCCTGTGGCGGAGAGACTCCCGTACGTCCTACCGTGAAACGAGTTTTCCAGCGAAAGGAGTTCCTTCCTCCCGGTAACGGCCCGTGCGAGCTTGATTGCATTGTCGTTTGCCTCTCCTCCCGAATTGGCGAGAAACACCTGATGAAAGGGCTCCCCTGCCGCTTCCACCAGCTTACGTATGGCAGCCGCACGAACTGAATTGTAGGTTGCGTTCGAATAGAAAATCAGGCGAGCTGCTTGCTTATGGATGCTCTCCACCAAATGCGGGTGGCAGTGTCCAGTGCAAACAACTGCATGCCCACCATACATGTCGAGATAAGAAACGTTGTCGGCGTCGTAAACGAAGCACCCTTCGCCACGCTCAATCGACAGCGGCATCTTTGCGTAGGTCGGGACCTGGTATAGATCCTCCAGATTTTCTGGAGTCGTGGTTGAGCTTGCCATATCCGTGTTCTCCTTCGGCTTCAAATCAAGGAAATAAAGGTGTTGTTAGCAGCCCGGTCGTTTCCGGAAATCCACAGGCTAGATTCATATTCTGAACCGCCTGCCCGGCCGCCCCTTTCTGGAGGTTGTCTATGGTAGACCAGATAATCAGATGGCTACCGTCGGTTGTGGCACCGATATCAACAAAGTTGGAGTGGCTGACGGAACTGACATCCGGACAGCCGGAAACCCAGCGAATAAATGGCTCATCCCCGTAATAATCAATGAACAGCTGGCGAACATCCTCTGGACTCACGCTAGTTTTCGTTCGCAAATAATGACTGGCGAAGATCCCTCGAACCAGTGGAACAGAATAAGTCTGGAAAACCAGCGGATTGGAGGAAGTATCCAGGATTTCAAACATTTCCGCCAGATGCTGGTGCGACAGCGGTTTGTAAGGGAACAGAGACTGACTCCTGCGGGGATGGTGTGTTGAGGCAGAAGGAGAACGTCCTGACCCGGAGGAACCTGTTTTGGCGTCAACAAAGACAGGTCCATCGATCCACTGTTCGCGATACAGAGGGTACAGCCCGAGTAGGGTGGCCGTCGCGAAGCATCCCGGATTGGAAATTCGGCGAGCACCTTTCAGTCGCGACCGATTGATTTCAGTCAATCCGTAAACGAAATCTTTCTGGCAGTCCATGCACGCATGGGGAAATCCGTAGTACTTCTCGAACACTTTCGGATCATTGATTCGGAAGTCGCCGCTCAAGTCGATCACGATGAGGTCACCCCTTAGACGGGGAACCAGTTTCATTGCCTCTCCATGAGGGAGAGACAAAAACAGGACATCCAGGTCTGCATCAATCACCGCTTCCAGTGGTGAGAAAGCAAGATCGAGAAACCCCGACAGATGCGGGTACAATTCCGATGCTGGGCGACCTGCATAGCGTTCGGAAGAAATCCAGACAAGGTCTGTATGGGGATGACGAAGAAGTACATGAATGAGTTCGAGTCCCCCGTAACCCGAACCACCCGCTATGCCAACTTTAA
>DATGOF010000437.1:0-2450 GCA_035306285.1 Acidobacteriota bacterium
CCCTGCAAGTCATGGATGACAAGAACCTGATTGCGCTGGTTGAGACCCGCACTCAAGGGGATGATCCCGGGCCGGTGCAGCTTATTCGCTATCAATTCGGCAATCACCTCGGTTCGGCCAACCTGGAACTGGACCACCAGGCTCAGATTATCTCCTACGAGGAGTACACCCCATTCGGTAGCACTTCTTACCAGGCCGTACGCAGCCAAACAGAGACGCCCAAACGCTACCGCTACACGGGCAAGGAGCGGGATGAGGAAAGTGGCCTTTATTACCACGGTGCACGCTACTACGCACCCTGGCTGGGAAGGTGGACAGCGGCCGACCCGGTCTGGCACCCCGGGTCGAGCTACAATTACGCTGAAAACAATCCGGTGCTTCTCTCAGATCCGACCGGGCGCGACGTCCCGCTCTATGCAGATTTCGGGGGCGAACATGTCCACGGACAGGGCATGTTGCGCAGCGGGCAGATTGGGACCGGCAACGCTCGCCTTCGCATGCATCCGAATGGAAATTACTATCTCGCAGAAGGCTACACACCAGATGTCCGCAATCCGCTTGAACGAGCCATTGTCAATTACGAATTGACTGGAGATGAATCCTTTCTGGATGAGGTCGATGCAAAGATGAAGGGCTCGGGCACGAGTCATACCTGGCGGGCTCTCTCGTGGAACGCCGCTGCCCGGCATGCCGGGAAGGATATTCGGACTGACGGTCAGTGGTGGGCCGTCGTCGGGGGGGCCGTCCTTCTGATGATGGGTGTCGCAATGACGAGTCGCGCCGGGTCGTCGATGCGTCCGGCCATGTCGAAAGAGGAGCGGATCGCCGCTCAACACAGACAGGCCGTGGCGTCCAGAAAGGCGGAGGCTGCCAGGAGAGCAAAGGCTGAGTTTCAGAGGAAGGCCAAGGCATATCGTGAAGCCGTCTTTAAAACTGGCGAGCCGAGTACGGTAGAACCACGCGTTCACCGGGCCGGGGAAAGGCCCTACACAATCCCCAAAGATATGCAGGTTGCCGGTCCCGGTAGACGCGTCGATGTAGGAAAGCTGGACACCAGCAAGAAATATCTCTGGGTTGTGACCAAGAGCGGCGAAGTTCGAATTGCCGCAGAGAGTCAACCGGGTCTCGGCAGACCACTTAAACATGGCGATCTTGTTCCCGGACCAGGTGGACAATATCGTGGCCACGCCCGCGCCGGAGGTGAGTTGTATTTCGATCAATCCCAAGGTGTCTGGGTTATGAATAATGATTCCAGTTTTACCTTCGCGCGTGCGGCCGGAAAATGGACACCAGGATCAAACCCCAATGCCCCCTGGACCTCTGGTCAAAAAGGGACCGTAGTAAGCCCGTGGTCCTCGGCTGAGAGCCTGCAGGCCTCAAAACAACTTCTACAGATGACCGGAACCGATACGTCCAAGATCGTGACTCAGGACGTTCTAGCTGCTCAGAGATAATCCAGATAACACGTAGGGAGCCAGGAAGCCATGAGAACAATCCTGAAGCCTATTAAACTCAACGAGCAATCTCCCAATGTGGGTCTTCTGCACAAGGTCTTGCAGGCCCTGGGAACCCCTGTTGCCAGCTCGGAAGTCGTCCGGGGCGAGGCGGGGGAAGATACCCTTCGAAAGGTGCGAAGACTGCAGGCTCGCCTGGATGTGCCCGTCGACGAATCCGTCCTCTTGGATGAGGCCACCGCCCTGGCCGTCGAAAAGGCCCTGAAGGAACGAGAACTCACGGCCGCTAACCGTTCCTTTATCGTGTCGGGCGCGGTCCGATTGCAAGACGGTACGCTCAAGAAACGTCAACGCTTGCTGGCTTTCGACCTCGACCTGCGAGGAATTGCCATTTTTCGCACGGTGAAAACTCTGGCAGAACTCCGGAAAAACGGAGGATTTGAGTATCTGGGCGAGACCGTGTCCGATGACAGGGGGAACTACAGACTGACCTTCTACGACTGGCAGTACGAGATAGCCGAACGAAAGAAGGCCGACGCAATTGTGTACGCCGTGGAAAGAGAGGAAATCATCGGCCGCTCTCGTCTGGTGAACTCCGAGGATTACGCCGATAAGGGCCTGGTCCGCGACCTGGACGTCTATATCGAACGGGAGGAGGAAGGAACGGAGTACGAGCGTCTCATGGGCACTCTGAATTCTTTCCTCAGAGAGAGTGAAACCACCCTGACAGACATTGCTTCTTCCCCGGATCATCTGATCTTTATAGCCGGAGAACTGGATGTAGATCTGTCACTTATCAAAATTGTCGCCGGTGCCCAGTTGCTGGCAAAGCAGCAGGAAGATAAGCGGCTCTCCCAAGAATTGCTTTACGGAATCGGACGACAAAACATCCGACTCTCCTGGCCGGCTTTCTACAAGAAGCAGGGAGAAGAGTTGCGAAGGGCGGTTTCAACATCAATGGAAGGACGGATTATCCGGGAGTTTAGCGAGGAGGAG
>DATGOF010000438.1:0-5654 GCA_035306285.1 Acidobacteriota bacterium
TCGGTTGGGACGCCGTCGGCACATGGGCCGCCAGTATTCCTACATTATCCGGACTGACTCCAGTTGACGGATCCGCTGCGAGGTTTTGCAGCGTCTGTAGACCTGCCGCGGTCGGCACGAAGATTGTTCCCGAAGGAGATCCACCAAGCGTAAGATTCCTGTATTCATAGGATCCGAAGTAGAACCAGCGATCGCGAATTACGGGACCGCCGAATTGGCCGCCGGCCCGGTTGAAATCGTATCTCGGCTTATCGGCCCCGGGTTCAGTCACTGCCCGAGTTGTGTTGTCCAGCGAGTTGAGATGTCGGTTTTGGCTGTACCACCACGCTCGGCCGTGGATCTCGTTGGTTCCAGAACGTGTCGTGGTGATGAACTGTCCTCCCGTGGAGTGCCCGTACTCGGCGCTGAATTGGTTTGTGAGCAGAGTGAATTCCTCAACGGCATCCTGGATGACCGGTGCCATTGAACCGGTAACACTGGGATCGTTGTTATCGACACCATCCACAACGAAGTTGTTATTTCGCGGGCGGTTGCCGCCAATGGCGCCCCCCTCGCCTACCACCCCACCCGGTTGGGATACGGTTCCGGGGGCCAGGACGGCCAGATTGATGGGATTGCCGTTGATATCTGGAATCGGAAGATCAGAGACCTGGCGTACTGTGATGCCTTCCAGCTGGGGAGTGGTCGTGGACACCATTTCGCCGGCCAAGACGGTAATCGTTTCGCTGACTTCGCCTACCTCCAGGGTAAAGGATATATCAATGACCTGGTTAGTCTTGACAACCACCTCTTCCTGAACAACTCTTTTGAAACCGGTGAGCTCGACTGCGATGTCGTAGCTGGAAATCGGAAGATTCGGAAACTCGAACGCTCCTGCGTCACTCGTTATTTGAGTTCGAGTCAACCCGGTTTCCCGGCCGGTCAAAGTCACTGTGGCCCCGGGAACGGCAGCGCCCGTCTGATCGACTACCTTTCCTCGAATGGTTCCGAAGAGTCCCTGTCCCTGGACATGAATTGCGGTGATAAATCCCAGGACGGCCAAAAGGAAAATGAGGGCGATCCCCTCTGTTCTTCTTGACATAATGTCCTCCTTGTCCTGACGGCGCCTGCCGTCGGATTCGGTTGATTCAATCGAGCGGATCTTTCCTGTGATGAGTAGCAATTTCAGTGCCCAACCTGGGGCACGCATGCAACGCTTTAAAAGTGTTAGCTTTAGCGATCGTGGCCCGAAGAGCCAGTGATGATTAGATCTGATAATTTGGATTCTAATTCGAATTCTTGAATATTGAAATATTCAATCGAAAATCCGGGATCTAATGAGCTGATTTCAGGTGACCTTGAGGTACAAAGCCTAACACCGTCTGAATGGTAAAGGGGACGTTGCAGGACCCAATCATCCCCTTTCAGATTCTGGGCGATTAGATTCTGGCGGGTTCTTCCTTCGAGCTTTTCCGCTCCGACCCTATCGGTGCAGAGACCTTTCGTTTTCCGAGAGCCGCCAGCATCGATCCGATAACTGTCAGTGCCGCTCCAATGGTGTGGAGCAATCCAAAGCTCTCGTCGATTGAAAAATTCGGTACGAACGCGGATAGTGCCCCCATTGCCGCCAGAGTAATCAAAGGCGTCGTGGCCAGAACCGCACTGACCCGGCTGGTTTCCCAGTGGTTCATGGCCTCCGCGAATGCGCCGTAAGCAATCACCGTGTTCAAGCAACAGAAGATAAGCAAAAGCCAGCCAAACGGATTAAGAACCAGAACACCGTCAACGTGGCTGAGTGGAAAAAGGACCATGGCGGACCCGACATACAACAGAAACATGATCTGTTCAGAGCTAAAGAGAGCCAAGAGTTCTTTTTGGGAAAGAGCGTATGCCGTCCAAATAACGCCGGCCACCACAAGCAGGCCGGTCCCCACGTAAAAGGATTGATCGGCTCCCACCAAGTCGATCAGTTGTTCGTGGAAGAAGAAACCAAGGCCAACAAGGAGGATGCTGACTCCATAGAGCTGCATCATGCTGAAGGGTTCGTGGAAGATTACCAGGCCGCCCACGATTAAAAAGAGAGGAGCCAGTTGAATGACCATCTGGGCAGTTGCTGGAGTGACCAATGCGAGCCCCAGTAGGTACAAAAGATAGTTCCCGGCCAGACCCCCTACTGCAATTAAAATCAACGTCCATGCTTGCTTAGTCAACCCCTTTAAGGAAGGTAAGTTTCGGCGGTGGGCAAGGTAAAGTCCAAGGATTCCCGCGGCGGCCAGAAAGCGATACCAGGTGATGGTATACGCATCCATGACTTCCAGGAGGAGTTTGAGCGCAATCGGCAGGATACCCCACATGAACGCTGTCAGCAAAGAGAGAGAAAAGCCCAGCTTACCGTTTCCGCCCAACAGGTGCATAAGTTGTCCATGATAGCTGAAAACGTGAGACTCTGACCCGGCCTAAAGATTCTCCGGGAAACAGTCGATACAGGAAGCAAACCGCCCTCGGAGGATTCCCCTTCTAGGGCTGGTTTCAAATCACCCGCGACCTGAAAGAAAGGAACGTTACCCATGAATATCGACACCGAACGAATCAAAGCAAAGATGAGAGAAGAGCTGCTGAAGCTCGAAAGCCTGAAAACAAATATTCAGGAAAAGCTGAGTGCCATCGAGGTCGCCGAGAGAGTGGCGAGAGAGTACGCGGACCGGCCAGCCGAGGTTATAGACAGAAAGTCGGTCAGCGCATAGTCCACGTCGAGACGAAAGATTCCGATCATCTAGATCTGCCCTAGGAGAACTTTGTCGTGCAGTCATCATCAGAAGCTGAAACTTTTTGCCCGACCGGCGAGTATCCCGGTGTAGCCTTCGCGTCCCAACCCCAGCGAAGGAGTTTGTGCGAGATTCTCCTCGATTTCGGCTTCTTGACGCGTGAGGAAGTGAAGCGGCTTTCCCGTGATATTGAAGTTTTCGATCCGGTCCCTTTTCTTGACTCTGAGGCAATAGATTTGCTCTCAGAAGAGATTGCCCGGGAGTTGAAAATTCTACCCCTCGGCAAGGTGGAAAAGGAGCTGCTTCTGGCAGCTGAAAGGATTCCTTCTCGGTCTCACAGAGACAAAATTACCGAGCAGACAGGCCTGATCCCCCGGCTGATTCTGACCAACCAGCCTTTGCGGCCATTTATAGACAGCGCCTATTCCAGAAAGAGCCGTTCCGTCGAGACACACTTCAGACTCGGCGAGCTTCTCATCAAGAAGGGGCTGATCACTCTTTCTGCGCTGGAGGGTTGCCTGGCTGAACAGCGCCTAAACGGGGGACGCCTCGGGGAGATTATTCTTCGGAAAGAATTGCTTTCAGAGGAAACGCTTTACCAGAGTCTTTCTCAGCAACTCGGTTATCCCTATCGAAAGTTCAGTATCGATGAGCTTGATCTCAAGCTGGTCCGCAGCGTGCCCAGGCGGTTTGCAGAACGATTGAAGATGCTCCCATTGGGAATCTCTCCCGACGGTCGGAGGCTGGAAGTCGCGATGGCCGATCCGGGCGATCTGAAAGTACGCGACATCTTACAAAGCGCACTGCGCGAGCGTGGCTGCGAGCTGAGTCCGGTCCTGGCCACTCCCAGCGATATCCAGGCCGGCCTGGAGTACATATTCAACGGTGAGGAAACCGAAAGACCAACTCGTATTCGCGTGGGATCTCACCACGGAGCGCAGGAGCAGATCGACGACAACGGTCCAGTGGCAGAGCAGGATCTTCCTGAGATTCGCAAGCAGATAAATCAAGTCTTGCTGCGCGCCGTACGGGATGGGGCCAGTGACCTCCACATCGAGAATCTGGAGAAGCGCGTCCGCGTGAGATTCAGAATCGACGGTCTCCTGCAGGAAAGACAAACCGATTTCAATAAGGACAATATCGGGCAGGTTATATCGGTTCTTAAGATCGATGCCGGCCTGGATATCACCGAGCACCGCCGTTCTCAAGACGGCGTCTTCAAACGACGACTGGGCAAGGATCGTACCATCGATTTCAGGATCAACGTTCATAGCACAGAGTTTGGCGACGATGCTGTTATCCGGATTCTAGATCGTTCTGCCAACCTGGTGTCTCTTGATCGGCTCGGGTTCCCACGGGATGCTCTCGCCCGGTATATCAGAATTATCCATAATCCCCAAGGCCTCGTTCTGGTCACCGGGCCCACCGGTTCCGGTAAGAGCACGACTCTGTACTCCACACTGGATCATTTGAACAGCCCTGAAAAGAAAATTGTTACTGCCGAGGACCCGGTTGAGTATCAGCTGGATGGTATTTCCCAGTATCAGGTGAATTCAGCCATTGGGAATACGTTTGCGGAATACGGCCGTCGATTTCTGCGCAAGGATCCAGACATCATCTTGATCGGAGAGATAAGAGATGATGAGACGGCAGAAGCTTGTATAAAGGCGGCTATGACGGGGCACCTGGTCTTTAGTACGCTTCACACCAATGACAGTTTGGGTGCTGTGGCACGACTCTCTGATCTAGGTGTCGAAGCATTCTCTATCGCGGACTGTCTCCTCGCCGTCATCTCGCAGCGCCTGGTCCGCAGAAACTGCCCCGAATGTGCTCAGGCTCTGGTTCCCGATCACGCAGTTTTGGAAGAATTCTATCCTGATGGGCTTTCGGGGAGAGAGAAGTTCCGGAAGGGGATCGGCTGTTCGGATTGTAACGGTACCGGTTACAAAGGCCGGGTAGGGCTGTACGAATTCTGGCAGTTGACCCCTGAGGTCCGCCACCTGATTTCCTCGCAGGCGTCGATGGGTGATGTTACTAGCCGCATGGACATAGCGGGAGTAAGGCCTCTACTTCAGGATGCGATGGAGAAAGTCGAAAGCGGGATAACCACTCTTGACGAGATCCGAAGGGTCGTGCCACTGGAACAGATTCGCCGCTATCAGAGCTTAAAGAAAATGGCAGGGGCGGAGCCATCTGAAATCAAGTGATGCAGACAGGCTGGGAATGAAACAACAAGGTGGAGAGAAAAAGAAGGTGCGGAAGAAGGAATCAGAATTATGAACATTGACACCAGAACTTTAAAAACCCGAATTCGAGAAGAATATGCTCGACTCACGGCCCGCGAGAATGAATTGCGAAAAGAGCTGGAAGAGTTGGGGAGCGAAAAACTGCGTCTTCAGGAGTGGGAGTCCAGCGTCGAAGATTTTGAGAATCTCCTGAGTGAGATTGAGGACAAGATCGAGATCGATTCGCCGCACTCTTTTGAGGTCATTCCTAGCTTGAAGGAAGAAACAGACGGACCGGCTCCTCAGAGTGTCGTCTCTTTTGAAGGCTTCAATCCGGTTCCGGAAGAGGGCCAACAGTCGAGGGCGCCCGAACATTCGGTTACGACCCATTCCAGCCACGTCGTCAATCACTGGGGATAATGGTGGAGACGAAGGGATTCGAACCCTCGACCTCCTGAGTGCGATTCTTTTTTTAACCCGTCCAGCCGTGTCCAGCGATATCCACGAAACGCTGACTCTGTCAGCATCTTCTGTTCTTTCGTGTCTAATTGTGTAAAGCTATGTCAGGGGCATTTTGTTACCTATTTACCTATTACAGACACAAAGAGTCACAATCAGGAGGTGTTGAGACGATGCGAAAAATACTGACAGATCGAGTCATTCGGGGGCTGAAAACGGACAAGGC
>DATGOF010000439.1:0-5031 GCA_035306285.1 Acidobacteriota bacterium
GTGTGGAATCGGATCGGGTTCCGGAGGCCCCGGCGGTGGTTCGGGAGGCGGTGAAGTCGGCCCCTACTCAGTGCCGGTTCGATTAATACAGACGCCCCAGTAATGAGGTTTTCATGACGGATATCAAGACAGAAGACAGGCTCCGCATCGGAATTGTCGCTCCGGATGAAGAGGTCCGCCGCCAGTTGGCGACGGAAGTCGCACGAACCGGCATCGCGGAAACAGTGGCAGAATGCGGGGAGTATTGCAGCTCTGTGAATCGGTCGATGCTCGGGGAGGAACGGGAGCCGGAGATCGTCCTGGTGGAGTCGACCGATCCGCTCGGTGCTCTCGAGACCATCTCTGAGCTTCATGCACGGTTACCGCAGGCCTGGTTACTCTTGATTCTCCAGGCGCACAACCCGGATCTGATTATCCAGGCTGTTCGAGCTGGTTCTCGAGAGTTTCTGACCCGCCCCGTGTCAGCGGAGCATCTGAAGCAGGCTTTCGGACGCTATGCCGAAGAGCGACAGCGAACGACGCACGAACGGCGGACTGGTCGGATCTATACCGTCACATCGGGAAAAGGAGGTTCGGGAGCGACATTTGTTGCCGTCAATCTGGCGGCTGCAATCGCCGATCTGCCCGAGACCTCCGTCAACTTGATCGACCTCAATACACCGGTCGGAGACGCGGCGGCTTATCTCAATCTGAAACCTTCTTACACAGTGGGCGACGCGCTCGCCGCGGGAGACCGGCTCGACTCGGTGTTGCTCGAGAGTTATGCCAGCCGGAAGAACAAGATAGCGGTTCTGCCCGGCAGCCGCGACTTTATCGGTGAGCAGATCACGGAGAAGATGCAAGCCTTGCAAACCACTTTGAAGGTGGCCTGTCAGACCTACAGTCATATCGTGGTCGACCTCCCGTCTCATTTTCCGAGAAATGTGATGGAGCTGTTGTCCCGCATGAGCTCCGATTTTCTGATCGTCCTGACACCGGAACTGCCTGCGCTCTGGCGCAGCCATCAGCTCCTCGGATTTCTGGAAAGCTGCGGTGCGGCACCGCGAATCCGGTTGATTCTCAACCGCAGCGACACCAATGACGAGATCACTCACAGCCAGGTTCAGAAAGCTCTCTCACGAGAGGTCTACTGGAACCTGCCTAATGACTACCGGAGATCGATTGAGGCGGTTAATGCAGGTAAACCGCTGGTGAGCTTGAACGGTTCGCGTCTGGCCAGCAGTTATCACGAGCTGGCTTCGCGGTTGACCGGAATCGAGCCGGTGAATCGGAAGAAGGGTTTCCTGGGACTTTTCAACTAAACGGAGAAAGTGAAGAGGAAGCGATATGCACAGCGGAATTGCAGCGGATCACACAGCAGAATACAGAAGAATCAAAAGCAGTCTCCACGTCAAGATTCTGGAAGAGATTGATCTGGAACGCCTAGACCGGATGCAGCCGGAGCAGGCCCGAAACCAGATTCGAAACATGGTCTCTGCCCGGTTGGAAAACGACAATACCCCTCTGGCCTTCACGGAACGCCGGAAGATCATCGACGAGATTCTGGACGAACTCTTCGGGCTCGGTCCTCTGGAGCCATTGCTTCTCGATTCGCAGATATCGGACATTTTAGTCAACGGCTATTCCAGTGTGTATATCGAACGCCAGGGTCGGTTGGAAAAGACTGACATCCGATTCGACGATGACGACCACCTGATGCGGATCATCGATCGGATCGTCTCGCGTGTCGGGAGAAGAGTCGATGAATCGTCACCCATGGTGGATGCCCGTCTGGCTGACGGTTCCCGTGTCAACGCGATCATCCCACCTCTGGCACTCGATGGACCCATGCTGTCGATTCGCCGTTTCGGGGCCGACCCTCTTCTGGCTGACGATCTGCTCGAGAACGGCACGCTGACTCCTTCGATGCTGCAGCTGCTCCGGGGCGTGGTCGAGGGGAGGCTCAATGTTTTGATTTCGGGAGGAACAGGCGCCGGAAAGACGACTCTTCTGAATGTGTTGTCCGCCTTTATTCCACGGAGCGAAAGGATCGTTACCATCGAGGATGCCGCTGAGCTACAGCTCAAGCAGGAGCATGTCATCCGGCTGGAAACTCGTCCCCCTAACATCGAAGGAAGAGGCGCGGTCCGCCAGCGCCAGCTCGTGATCAACGCCCTCAGGATGCGCCCTGACCGGATCATCGTGGGAGAGGTCCGGGGCGAGGAAGCGGTCGATATGCTTCAGGCGATGAATACCGGTCACGAAGGTTCGTTGACCACGATTCATGCTAACAGCCCGCGTGACGCACTGGCCCGGCTGGAGACGATGATTTCGATGGCCAATCTCAATCTGCCGGAAAAAGCGATGCGCCAGCAGATCGCTTCGGCACTCGACGTGGTGATCCAGGTCAGCCGTCTCTCCGACGGCCGCCGGAAAGTGGTCACGGTATCAGAAGTGATCGGGATGGAAGGGCCGGTCGTGACGATGCAGGATCTTTTTGTCTTTCGACGTAGAGGCTTCGATGCAGAGGGGAACGTACGAGGAGAGTTCGTTTCTACCGGTATCCGACCGAAGTTTGCCGACAGGCTCCACGCGGCCGGGATCGACCTGTCGCCTGAACTTTTCTCTGCCGAGGTGTCCAGCCTCTCTTCATAGGAGATCGATATGAGTCTTACGATCATCAGCCTTGGTATTTTTCTGGCCCTTTCGGGACTTCTCATCAGCGGTATTTACTTCGTCGTGGAGGCTCCCGCGCGCCGCGGCAAAATGCGGGCGCGGCTGGCTGCGGTCCAGCAGATCGCCCGGGCCGAGGCGATGGACAGTCTGGATGCCGAGATTATACGCCAGCATGTTTTGAGCCGGATCCCTCGAATCAACCAGCTGCTTCTGAAATTGCCCTTTCTAGCAGAGTGGCAGCTTTTCCTCGAGCAGTCGGCGACCCGGCTGACGCTGCTCACGCTGGTCTCGATCTCGCTGTGGGCGGGTGTCGCCGTTCAGCTGGCGTCGATTCTGCTACGGCTTCCCGTGATCTTTTCGATTCCCCTGACGATTGCCGGGATGGCGGTCCCTTTCATCGTCCTGGCGATTCGCCGGAGTCGACGCTTCTCGCGATTTGAAGAACTTTTCCCGGACGCCATGGATATGCTGGCGCGAGCTGTTCGGGCCGGCTATGCCTTTACGACCGGGCTGGAGCTGATCGCACAGGAGATGCCTGACCCAATCGCCCGTGAATTTCGCATTACCTATGAGCAGCAGAATCTGGGTTTGCCTCTCAAGGAGGCACTCGGCAACCTGGCCGTACGAGTGCCTCTCGAGGACGTTCATATCTTCGTCACTGCACTTCAGATACAACGAGAATCGGGTGGAAACATGGCGGAAACGCTGGATAATCTGTCCTACCTGATTCGGGAACGGTTCAAGCTCTATCGCCAGGTCCGTGTTTATACCGCGGAAGGCAGGATGTCGCTTTACATTCTAACGGCACTGCCGCCGATTGCCGCGGTTCTACTTTACTTCGTCAATCCAGGTTATATGGCCACGCTTTTCAATGATCCGATCGGCCAGAAATGCCTGATCGCTGCTGCAGGTCTCCAGGTACTCGGTTATCTGTTCATTCGAAAGATCATCAATCTCAAGGTGTAAAGATGAACTTAACGTTGTTTCTCGTATTCGTAGGGCTGCTGATCTTTCTGGGACTCTTCAGTGCTGGATACGCGCTTTTTGCCCGCCGTGTTCAGATTGCAGAGCGAATCCGCACAGCCGGCGCACCTGATTCTAAACAGCCGTGGCTGGAGAGAATCCAGGAGTCTCTTGAGCGACTGGTCCGACCTCTTGGAGAGATGGTTCCCCGGTCTCCAGAGGATCTCTCAAAGGAAGCACGAAGACTGGTGGCTGCCGGTTTTCGGCGGCGGGATGCCGTTTTGCTCTTTTATGGCGCACGGGTGGCCATGGCAGGAGGGCTCTATTTTCTGTTCAGTTTTCTGGGGCTCCCTGGAATAAACTTTCTCCTCTTTCTGATCGCCCCGATTTTTCTTGCGGCACTCCTGCCGGATCTTTGGTTGAAATACTGGATTTCACGCCGTCAGAAGAAGATCCAGGTGGCACTCCCTGACATGATGGATCTCACTGTCGTTTGTGTAGAAGCCGGAATGGGGCTGGATTCCTCTCTGCTGAAGATTGGTCGCGAAATCAGGCGCAGTCATCCCGATTTGAGCGACGAGTTGCACCTGTACAACCTGGAAGTGAACGCCGGGAAGACCCGCGCCGAAGCCTTTCGGAATATGGCTGAAAGAACTCAGGTCGAAGACCTCCGGTCGCTCGCGGCGGTCCTCATTCAGGCCGACCGCTTTGGGACCAGCATTGCCAGGACGCTGCGTGTTTTCTCAGACGGCCTGCGGTCGAAGAGGCGGCAGCGCGCGGAAGAAGCAGCTGCCAAGATGAATGTCAAGATGATCGCTCCACTGATTCTGTTTATCTTTCCGGCAATCGTTGTTGTGGTTGGTGGCCCCGCACTCATTGCTATTTACTTTCGGTTGCTCCCGATGCTTAGTGGACAGTGACTGAAGATTGAGGTGGCTCTAATGTCTATTCGAGAATGGCTGGCTTTCTACTGCATCGGAATCTTACTGTTGCCGGGATGTGCTACCCGCCAGGTTAATCTAGGGGCTCGACCTGAATCCAGTGAAGAGACGCGCCATCGCCAGGCGTTTGCTTCCGAACCGCAGCTTCGAGCGGTGTTCGGCTCATCGCATCAGTCACTCCTGGCTCAGGGTTTGTTGCCGAGCGAAGAAGAGGTGGAATCTTTTCTAGCCCGCGCGCAACAGTTACTGATCTCCGGACGACCTACAGAAGCCATACTTCTGCTCTCTCGCCTCGAAGAGCAGGGGGAGAACTCAAGAGAGATCCTCCTGGCCCTGGCCAGGGCATGGATACAATCAGGTAATCTGCCTCTGGCCGAAAGCTACGTGAAACAGTCCGCAGAGTTGCACGGGAAAGATGTCGAAACGACGCTCATTCTCGGTGAGATTCAGTTTACAAAAGGGGAAATCTACG
>DATGOF010000440.1:0-5943 GCA_035306285.1 Acidobacteriota bacterium
AATTAAGAAAACTGCCCGACTCATATACCCGATCTGTTCCATCAGGGTGAGCAGGATGAAAAGCAGCGCGATCTGCGGGATGAAGACCACGACACTTCCAACCCCGGCTACAATCCCGTCCACTAGAATACTTTGCAAGAGCCCATCGGGGACTAGGGCGGAGATACCCTGGCCGATACTTCCCACCAGGCCTTCCATAAAATCCTGCAAAGGTGCGGCCCAGGCAAATATTGCCTGAAAGAAAAATGTCATCACGAGGGCAAAGACAATCACTCCCAGCACAGGATGGAGAAGAATTGAATCGGCACGATCCGTCAGCGGAGTACCGGTGCGAGGAGGTCGATAGATCTGGCCGAGTATATCGTCTGCCCAGGCGAACCGCTCATGAACTTCATCTGGAATAGAAGAACTCGATCTGAACGGCTGGATTTCCTCGGGCGAGTCGAGAATCGCTTTCAAATCGTCGATTCCGATTCCCTTGTTTCCAACAATACCGACGGCAGGAATGCCTAGCACGTCCTGGATACGGTGAGGCCGAACCGCACCTCCGCGGGCCTTGATCTCGTCCACCATAGTCAGAGCCAGCACAACTGGAAGGCCGAGTTTGAGGAAGCTTCCAAGAAGGGGGAGGGAACGGGCCAGCGAGGTGGCGTCGGCCACAAAGATAATTCCATCCACCGGCGGACAGCCGGGCATTTCACCACGAAGCACTTTCATAGTGACGTGTTCCTCAACGGAAAGGGCTTCGCTACTATAAATGCCCGGAAGGTCGATCAACTCGATCTCTTCACCGCTTGGTAACCGCGCGATACCCTCTAGTCGGTCCACCGTGACACCGGGATAGTTGGCCACCTTGGCCCGTAAACCGGTCAGGCTATTGAAGAGAGTAGACTTCCCGGAATTTGGGCTGCCCACCAGGGCAAAGCGGCGTATGGAAGCAAGGATAGGAAGTGAGTCCTCGCTCTCGTGCTTTCTCGGGCCGGATAGAGTTGCCATGAGGGAAATGGAACGTTCGGGCTATTTTGACTTCAGTAGCGCAGCGGCTTGCAGGAAGACATAAATACAACCCGCTTCGCTACGGCGGAGACATACTCTGCAGTTGCGAACCTCATACTCAATGGGATCTTTAAGCGGAGCTTTTCTGAGTACACAGATTTCGCTGCCGGGAACAAACCCGAGGTCGGCCAGGCGGTGGTGAAATTGATGGTCCGGGTCGACGGCTGCAATTCGACCTTTCTGTCCCGGTTCTAGATGAGTTAGCGGAATGGGTTGTTCCTTTGCCATAGCCCTAAGTGCTGAAATTATGTTATACCCAAGTCAATTCTCCAGCCGTGCGCTGGGAGAGTCAAGTGATATTGAAAGTCAGTTTCAATTATACATGAACCTCTGCCCAAACTTCCCACGGTAGGGTTCTTGCTGCCGCGCAGCAGTTGAAGCAGATGACCTATCCGTAAGATTGAAAACTAAAGATCTATTCTGCCAGGAGCCCGGACGACGATCCACATCGGTGAGGTCGTTCTGCCGGGCTGTTGGCAGAAGCCGCGAGTTCGATGAGGAGGGGATGAAGAATGCTGAGGAAGGCAAAAACGCTGATAATCGTGGTCTTGGCGGTTACCTTCGCGTGGGTAATACCGACCTGGGCACAGCCGAGTAAGAATCAGGTTGCACAAGAATGGTGGCACTGGGGTCATGATGCGGGAGGAGCACGGCATTCTCCACTGGACCAAATCAATACTAAGAATGTCTCACGGCTGACAAGGGCATGGACTTATCGGACCGGAGAACTCGATCTAATAAAGCGATACGCGAGAGGTCGCCTGCCCGGGTTTCAGAGCACGCCTTTGGTTGTCCAGGGAACACTCTATATCTCAACCCCGTCTTCTAGGGTTATCGCTCTCGACGCCACAACCGGTCGAGAAAAGTGGCATTTCGATCCTCAGAAGGGAAGCGGGGATAAACGAAGGTTTTTTTCACATCGTGGGGTAGCCTACTGGCAGGGTCAGGGCGACAAACCCGGACCTGATCGTCGAATTCTTTGCGGCACAGTAAATGCTGAGTTGATCTGCCTGGACGCCACGTCCGGGGTGCCCTGTCCGGATTTTGGAGAAAAGGGAAGACTCGATCTACGCAAGGATTTCTCCGACCAGTGGGACGATCAAAGCTATGTCGTGACGTCTCCGCCGACCGTGGTCAAGGACCTGGTGATTGTCGGAGCTCTGGTCCCGGAAGCGCCGGGCAAGGGACCAAGTGGTGACGTGAGAGCTTTTAATGTTAGGACGGGTCGGGAGGTTTGGCGCTTTCATTCGGTGCCGCGACCCGGAGAATTTGGGCACGATACCTGGGCGCCGGATTCCTGGAAGGATCGCACTGGGGCCAATGTCTGGTCCATCATGAGCGTAGACCAGGAACGTGGATTGGTCTTTCTGCCGACCGGTTCAGCTGCTTATGATTTTTACGGTGCCGATCGGGCGGGTGATAACCTGTTCGCTAACAGCGTCGTTGCTCTGCGAGCCGAGACAGGAGAACGAGTCTGGCACTATCAACTGGTTCATCACGATATCTGGGACTACGACCTGCCGGCCCAGCCGCTCCTGGCGACGATCGACAAAGAAGGGAAGAAAGTCGACGTCGTGGTTCAGGTTACCAAAATGGGTCTCGTTTTCGTCCTTGACCGCGAAACCGGAGAACCCGTCTTCCCGGTGGAAGAGAGGAAAGTACCTCCCAGCCCTGTTCCAGGTGAAGCCGCTTCTCCGACTCAGCCGATTCCGGTCAAGCCTCCGCCTCTCAGCCGCAACACTGCACTCCAGCGAGAGGATATCACCGACGTTACGCCTGAGTCTCGGGAACGCTGTATGGCCATCTTCGAACAGGTCGTCCATCATGGAGGCGTTTATATGCCGGCCGGTCTCGAACTGACCCTTTCTTTCCCGGGTACACTGGGCGGAGCGACCTGGTCGGGAGCATCATTTGATCCCGCCATCGGGTTTCTCTTTGTAAATGTGAACGAGATCGGCAGAATCGGGCTTTTGGAGCCTGCTGGCGAAAATTTTCCTCTGGATTACAGACGAAACAGTCCGTGGGGTCCCTACGCCCGTTTCTGGGATGAAGACGAGCTCCCCTGCCAGAAACCACCCTGGGGTACCTTGAACGCCGTTGACTTAAGTACCGGCGAACTGGTCTGGCAGGTTCCTCTCGGGTCAATCCTGAAGCTGGAGGAGAAGGGAATCACCGGAACCGGAACTCCCAATCTCGGTGGATCGATTACGACCGCAGGCGGACTGGTTTTTATTGGTGGCGCCAATGACCGGAAATTGAGAGCCTTTGACGCCAGAACCGGACAAGTCCTTTGGAGCGGAGAGTTGGACGGCAGCGGGCATGCAACTCCGGTAACTTACCTCGGCCAGGATGGTCGCCAGTATGTTGTCATCGCAGCTGGAGGGGGAGGTTACTTCAGTCAAGATAAAGTATCTGATGAAGTGGTGGCCTTCGCTCTTCCCGCTGAATAGGTAGGATTGATCAACCCGGAACGCTTCTTTGCGGCGCCATCTAGAGGGCTAGAAAAAGAGCGGTCACCGCAACCAGCCCGATTGCCAGAGCCCAGCCAATCAGGAACCCTCTGAAGTCTTCTCGATAGGCTTTCCAGAAACTTACTCCGGCCGCTCCCTTCAACGGGGACAAGAGATTGACCATAATTAATTGCTGGCCTTTCTCGGAGACTCGCCTGGAAGGTTCCGGATTGGACAACGAGGGCTCGTCGAACTCCTCCAGTTCGGTGATAGTTGTCTCGTCCGAGGTATCATCGGTCGGATTCTGAAGCCGTCCGACAAAAGAATTGACTTTGCTCTCCCGTTCGGGAGGCGTTAGGAGGCTGAAAACAATCAGTGCCGCTACCCCGGCCAGAAACGCGACGAGAAAGACGTTGGCGTCCCAGTGATCCAGCCGGTCTCCACGTGCGTAATAGAGGGAAAAGTTGGTGATCACAGCGACAATGAGACTGGCCAGAGCTCCCCAGCGATTGGCTCGAACCCAGACGATTCCTCCGACGATACTGATACCCATGTATGTTGCAAGGGTCTCGGTCAGGAGAAACGAATAGAGGACTCGGTCGATTAAGAAGATGGCATAGAGGACGCCCAGCAGTGTGATGGCAAGTCCGCTGAAGCGGCCTACCCAGAGATAGTAGCTATCAGGCTTCCGCTTAACCAGGTACTTGCGGAAGAGCCCCTGCGTGAAGAGAGCTCCGCTATCTACCATGAACGCTGAACAGGTAGACATATTAGCTGCCAGAATCGAAGCCACTAGGAGTCCCAGTGAGCCCGGAAAGAGAAGATTGTGGCAGGCAAAGCCGAAAGCATCCTCCGGGTCATTGAGGGAAGAAGTGCCGAACATGTTGTTGGCCACCATGGTGGCAACGATGACTCCAACCAGCGCCCATCCCACGGTGCAAACGCGCTTCACGAAGTTTCCATAAAAAAATCCGACCCGGCAGGTGTGTTCATCCTTTCCGGTTCCGACAGCTGCCAGCATGTGCGGTTGAGCCATAATCCCGATCAGCCCGTTGAGAGTCAGCATGACGATCACCCAGGGGGTGATCCCTTCCGGAGCAGCTAGGGAGAATTGATAGGGATCGAGTGTGGCTTTCATCCCCGACAGGCCGCCCACAGCGTGCCAGCCTAGGGGGATCAGCATGAAGGAAAGTGCGATGATCAGGAAGCCTTGGAAGAAGTCGGTCCAGGCGGTCGCCAGCAGCCCTCCTACAAAGCTGTAAAGGATGAAGATCACCGTCATGGCAATGACGATGTTGTTGACACCGATCTCTCCCCCGACGGCCTGGTTGATTACTTTCCCGGCGCCCTTCAACATGCTGGCCGTATTCAGTGTAAAGAAGCAAAGCGCAAACAGGGTGTAAACTCCTCCCATCCACCAGCCGTAGCGATCTTCGGTCATCTCGGCGATGGTCGTTCGACGAATGCGTCGGAAGACCGGAGCCATAATCCAGTAAAAAGGGGTGGCGAACAGGTTTTTCCAGTGAAACCAGATGCCGGACATTCCCATGGTGTAGACGGCGCCTGCCAGGGATACGGGCATTTCGGCATGGGTCCCTATTCCGAAGCTCTGACCGATCATCAGCCACTTCCCGAACTTTCTCTTGCCGAGGAAATAGTGGTCCGTGTCCTTGACCTTGAAACCGGCGACAACTCCAATGGCGCCGACGACAACCAGGTAGAGAATGAGAATGATCCAGTCGAGGGTGCTAATTTCCATCGTGATGTATATACAGATCTTGCCGACCAAACACAAGGCGGCGTCAGACAAGCGCAGTCCCTCGCTTGCTCCCTGTCACTTTGAGTCAGTAGTGAAGTGAGCGCCGGACGGCGTTCCTCAGTAGCGTTTGCTGCCATTGAAGAGCGCTCGGGCACCTTCGCTGCCATGCGGACAGGCCTTTTTCAATCCCAATTCGGTTAACTGCGAGGGGACATCTGCCCCCGGAAAAGAGGATGAAATATACGGCCTTGAGCAACGCGATCCACTATCATGCTGACGGTTGACGGAGTTACATAGCCATACCAGTAGCCGCCGGGGTAGATCAGAAGGTTTCCGGCATACCTGTGACCTCCGACGTGACTGCAGGGATAAACGTGCCAGTTCGAGAGAACGTTCTGGGCCGACAGGTAGTCTTCCAGAGCTTCAATAACAGGAGGTCCGCAACGGCCACAACGCTCGTCCCGCTCGCCGTGAACGCAGACAAAGAAGTAGGTGCCCTCCAGACTCGACGACGCCAGAGGAACTTCCAGGTCGTGCCCGGCAAGCTGACGAATGATGCGGTCCTCAGGCTGTTCAGCCGATGCCGCGTAACGAAGGGCATCGGGAAACACAAGAAAGTCCCGGCCGGTGGCGGATCCGTGTTCGCGGTATGCGGTGACCTTGGTGATCGGCATCAAA
>DATGOF010000441.1:0-2078 GCA_035306285.1 Acidobacteriota bacterium
CAGCACTGAAGTCAATCCTAGACCTCGATCCTGATTACTTCATTGGGACTGGCGACAACGTCTACTATGACCATCCTGTCGATTTAGCGGCCACGACTCCAGAATCGATGCGAAAAAAATGGCATGAGCAGTTCGTTCAACCCCGATTTGTAGAGCTCTTTGCCCGGATTGGTACCTACTGGGAAAAGGATGATCATGACCATCGCTTCAACGACAACGACAATACAGGTGATCGCCTTCCTTCCAGCGAACTCGGAACCCGGATTTTTCGCGAGCAGGTCCCGGTAGTGGAGCCCGGAAAGCCGGACAGGGTAACCTATCGGACTTATCGGATGAGCAAAGACCTTCAGATCTGGCTATTGGAAGGGCGAGACTATCGAAGTCCAAACCGAATGGAGGATGGACCACAGAAGACTATCTGGGGGCTACACCAGAAGGAGTGGCTGAAACGCACGCTGTTAGAATCGGACGCGGCTTTCAAACTGATCATTTCTCCGACGCCCCTAGTTGGGCCCGACGATGCCACCAAACGAGACAACCACACGAATATTGGGGGTTTTCGCCACGAAGCGAAAGAGTTCTTCGAGTGGGCGCTTCAAAATGAAATGCTGGACAATGGGCTGTACTTCGTTTGTGGGGATCGCCACTGGCAATATCACTCTGTCCATCCGGCCGGATTCGAAGAGTTTTCGACTGGGGCGCTGGTCGATGCCAATTCTCGAATGGGAGTTAATCCCGGTGACCCGAAAGGCACAGATCCTGAAGGAAAAATCCAACAGCCTTACACATCTACCGAGCCTTCCGGTGGATTCTTGAATGTACGTATCCAACCCGAGATTGGCGGAGGGGCCCGCGCAGAATTCCGTTTCTATGACGAGAACGGCGTGTTGCTCTATTCAGTGGTAAAGACGCGTTGAGATTCGTCTCATCGTTTTCAAGTATTTCCAATCCGGCAATCAGCAATGCTGCCGTGCAATTCCGCAGTGTGACAAAGAGGGGCAAGCCAGTAGGTTCAAACCAATCTGACGCAGACATGCAGCAAGCATAGCAAAAGGAATTCCGTGGGCCGCGAGGTAGATTAAGGATCGTCTACGTAGTCGCCTAATTTGCAGTCCTCAGCGCGACAGCAACAGCTGGTTTGATTGTGCTGCCGGAAGCATCAATTAGTCTGAGTTCCTATTCACATTAAGGCGAAATCACTGCCATGAAAATATTACCTCAGGGGCAAGATCTTAACCGGATGCTTTCTGGGTGCTGACGGGTTGGATGCTTACCTTGAAGCCGAGTCGCTCAAGTCGCTGAATGAGGCTCCTTACGACGGGTCGAGGGTTAAGATGGTCGAGATAAGCGGACCCGAGTTCATGGTAGTGAACGCCGTCAGGAAGCATGTGATAGGCGGCGATCAAGATCTTGTGAGCAATAGCTACAGCAACCCGTCTATGGCCGCGACGAGCCTTGAGCCGATGAAATTTGTCTTTGAAGTAGGTGCCCTTCGTGCGAGCTGCAGCCTGGGCGGCTTCGACGAGTGCGGTCTGCAAGTACACATCGCCCTTACGGCTACAAGTATTCGTGCGTTTGCCTGCACTCTCACTGTTGCCGGGACAAACTCCGGTCCAGGCTGCCAAGTGGTGTTCGCTTTCGAATGCGCTCATCTCCACGCCCATCTCAGCAATTAAACTTGCCGCAATGACTCGTTCTACTCCAGGCAACTCCATCAGCAAAGCATGTTGCTGATGATACGGGACGAGCCGTTTATCGATCTCTTGATCGAGAGTCGCCACATCCCGGTCGAATTGTTCGAGCCGAAGGATCTGGAGCTCCAACAGAAAACGGTGATGTTGTTGAACCCGGCCGTCCAGCGCCAACTCTAATTCAGGGATCTTCTTTCGCATTCGCCGTTTGGCTGACTGCGCCATCTGCTCCGGGGTCTGCTCGGCGTGTAGGATCGCCTTGAGCATCAGCATCCCGGAGGCTCCAAAAACGTCGCTGATCACGCTCGCCAGCTTCAGATTGGCGTCTTCCAGCAACTTCAGCAGACGATTGCGCTCGGCGCTTCGTGCTTCCACCACTTTCCGGCG
>DATGOF010000442.1:0-3437 GCA_035306285.1 Acidobacteriota bacterium
CACCGCCACGCCAGCCATCAGCCTTTACTCCTTCCTGCCGATAATAAGGGCGAACCGGGCGGGCTCCCGCTTTCCCAGAACCCGAGCTTTCCAGGGGCGAAGTGCCCAGCTGAGACCATAATTTGGCCAGGCCATCCTCCACTTGATTCCCATTGCTCGGGCCAACTCTTCAAGTCGCTGGTAGGTTAGAAAGCCCTGGCTGGGAAGCGCATTTGAACGGCAACCATAGAGACGCAAGAAGCTTTCCTGCTGTTCCCGAAGCATTGCTTGACCGCTCGATTCGTCATGGTAGAGCGGAGAATCCAGGATCACAACCTGCCCGTCATCCTGAAGAACTCGCTTCACTTCGTTTAAAGCCCGCTCAAAGTTGACAGCATAGTGAAATGATGCGTTAAATATCGCCAGTTGGAACTGGCCGCGATCAAAAGGAAGAGCGTTGAAATCGGCCTGAACGGGAACGAAATCTTCGTCGTAGTGTATGTGAGCTCCTAACCCGTCTCTAATATTGATGGAGAGATCGATCGCCGCCACATCCAGCCCCTTCGCTGACAGGCGATTGGAGAGCCAGCAGTTGCCGGCACCGAGATCGAGGATGCGCGCATTTTCTGAATGCCGTGCCATGTCCTCTCCGATAACTTCCTTGACAAGCATCCGGTAACTGGCGGCCCGGATTCTCCACGAAGCCGAATGTTCCAGTGTCAAATCCTCGAAGGGCAAAGCACGGTAATAGGCAGCGTCGGATAACCCCCGGCCTTCAGCCTTCCAGATTGCTTCGTAATCCACGACAAACCTCCTGAAGTACTGATCTCGTTCAGGCATGAGAAATAGCCAAATCCCATTCCTGTAAACATAATCTTGGGAACATTTTGAACACCGTTTGCAGAACACGCTCAGTGAATCGAGTGGTCCATGACACTCCGGGCAGGCCCACGAGAATCGGTCGGCGGCAGTGGGGCCTCCTCCCCTGTCTACCATAGAAAGTGCTCCTAAGAATCTGATGAGCCGACGTGCCCCGTTGAGATGACGACCGACAGTGCAAATGCGACCCAGATCATGAGATAAGTGGGCGTGAAAGAAAAGAAGTGGTCAGCAAGGCCATGCACCGCAATAGCCACAACTGCCGCCGCGCTTCCAAGAAAGAACGGAAAATGCGCCGACTTGACATTCTTCCAGCCTCGTCTCAGCAACGCACCCAGGCACATCCAGAGATAAATGAAAGCCGCCCCGCCGAAAATACCGGTACCGGCCAAAAATTCAAGGTAAGTATTGTTAGCGTGCAGGTTGAGATTCCAGACCTTGAGTCCCAGCACGTCACCATATAGAAGCCTGAAGTTTCCTGGCCCTACTCCCAGAAGAGGTCTTTCCTTCAGTAGAGAAAAGGCCGCCTTCCATAAAACCATTCGGTCAAGTTGGTATCGAGCTTCGTCGATCGGAAGAAAGCGAGGACCGTCGATCAGCGGCAGCAGTCCCGCAGGTTCCCCCTTCACGGACACTTTAGTTAATGCCAGCTGCGATTCCTGGCGCAAAAACCACAACCTCCCTTCCTGCACGATGTCCCAAACAAGCCGGTAGTTCCCGGACTGAGGAGGAGCCTGCACCACTGCCTCTATCCCGACGCTTTCGCCAGGCTGTACAGGATGCGGAAAAAAGCTCCGCAATCCCTCAAAAATCACTATCGTCGTGCTCTTTTCCTCCATCCAGTGATAGGACAGCAGAAACGGATTTTCGATATCCGACCTCCAGGGCATCCTCCCCCGGTTCGTGACCTGAACGTTAACTTCCTTGATCTCTCCAGGAGAAAAGCTGAGGTTGTCGGGAACTACGAATTCCGCGCGATACCAGTCGTGGTGGTCACGAGTAATGAGACGCAATCGGGAAGTCGGGTCGGAGACGAGAAAGACAGCAAGTACGAAGCCGATTGCGGCCATCAGGGCAGACAGCCAGAGGAGTCTGCCGTCGAGTCCTTGTTTTCGAAAATATAGATATTGAACCAGTGTCAGTTGCACCCCAACGGTAATAATTCCGGCACGCGTCCAGGTAAGGATGATCGCAACTGCGATAGCGAACAAGCTTAAGAACCAGAGCACTCGGCCAAGATCGGGAAACCCTGACGAACCCATGAAAAGTACCAGTCCCAGCCCGAATGCAATCTCAAGATACATAGAAGTGATGGTGGGATATTGCAGGGTGGAACTGACACGAAGCAAACCTCCTACGAGGAAAGGTCCCCCCTGAAAGGGAGCTAACAGCAGTCGCACTCTGTCGGGGTACAGGTATTCCAGTATGCCCACTATGCCGACCGCCATACCAATCACGGCGGCACTCACGCACAGAACTTTCATGCGCCGGGTTGAAGTCCCCACAACGGCGATCGTCAGCAAGAAAAAGCCGAATCCTGCCACGAACCTTCCGGTCTGGCGAAGCGCTTCGCCCTGATCATAAGGAGTGGCCAGGCTTGAAATGATCATTATGCTGAGGAGAGCTATTGCTGGAAAGGCCAGCGGCGTGCGAAAGATTTCCCAGTCACCTTTCCACAGAAACCGCGCTGCAGCGATCGCAAAGACAAGAGAGACAATGAGTTCGACATTGGAGACTTTAAAGATAGCGGTTTGAACAACAGGAGAAAGGGTCTCGAAAGGAGCAATCAGGATGACCGCGATGATTCCCACAAAGAGACCAATCGAATTCAAGCGTGTCCCTTTCTAGAACCCTTTTTCGACTGCGTGAATTGCGTATTCAAGCTCATCTTTATCGTCCACAGGATAGGCCTGGGGGTGGCAAGTGTTTCAGTATTTCACAGTCCGACTTTATGTCCATCGCTAAAATTTTAGTTAGGTGTGCAAAAGAGTCAGTAGTATACTTCGTTAGATTTTGGGGCTGACATAATCGGGGTGACCTACCCCGGGGGAAAGGGGAGTCTACATTGGCACGCCACCGTGTTTCCGAGAGGATGGTCAAGAGGTCGTTCCACAGCTTACCTGCAATGGTTCTGATATGGCGATGGTACATTCGTCACACTACGGCGTGGCCTGTGAGTCCTCGTCTCAACGCCCTGGTTGATGCTTTCCTGCGGTCCTGGTCTCGGGACTTCGTCACTACGACCGTATGGGGTGGACATTTTCAGGGCAACACCAGGGAAATTCTCCAGCGCTATCTATATCTTTACGGAGTGTGGGAGCCGAATCTGACGACCTGGTTATCAGGCCGCCTGGCCAGGGGGGACGTCTTTGTCGATGTGGGCGCGAACATCGGCTATTACACTGTACTCTCCGCCAAACGGGTCGGCCCCCACGGCCACGTCGTGGCGATAGAGGCGTTCCAAGACATCTCTGCCGCCCTGACGCAACACATCAATCGTAACCACCTGTGCAATGTGCGTGTCGTCAACGAGGCCGTTTCGGACAGGGCGCAGGAGGTTGAACTCTTTCATGGTCTGC
>DATGOF010000443.1:0-5858 GCA_035306285.1 Acidobacteriota bacterium
GACAAAGCTTGCTGAGTCGTGAAAAGGAAACGCTACTTCGGAATTGCTGTCGCCCTCCGCTGTTCTTGTCAACGTTCCGATATCTGTTGCAGCGCTTTCGCCTGGCTCGCCACTATCGAGTCATTCATGTGCCACTGCGACGTACGGCCGAAGAGTATTTGCTCGATTACTACTCGCCGGCTTACGAAGAGCTTGTTGAGCAACATAGTGGAGTCCACTTTCGATGTATCGAGACGCTTCAGGAAAGCTGGCAGGTCATTCGTTACAACCTGGAGATGGCCATTGCAGACCTCTCTCGTGAAGCCTCAGAAAGGCGAATTGAAGATGAGAGCCTCCTGACAACCGGTCGCGAAGAAATGGTTGAGCTCACCAGTGGTGCTCTCAAGCGCGCGCAGCAGAAGCTGCGAAGCCTTTCTTCGGCGTACGGCGATTTCTTTCAGAGTGTGATGGAGGTAATCGAACGGGAACAGGTTCGAGATGTGGAATCGATCCGACTGGACATCCAGAATGCGGGGAGCGTGCGAGTTCGATCGCGCTGGGCCTGGAGGGACGTAAAGAAAAACCTCAGGGAAGCTGAGAAACTGGTGCAGCAGGGAGCGGCACGGGGGAAGGATCTCTCTTTTCGTATTGCCGGAAGCATCTACTATTTTCTCGAAGATGTATTCGATTCCCTGGCCCGAATGGTGGGTTTGCCGGTGGAATCCAGGGAACGACTTCTGGCCTTGGCCGATCTTCCGGATCGAAGTCAGATCATCGAACAGATTCGTTCTTTGCCCCCTATCTACTGGCGCCTTTTTTCGTTCGAACCATTGACGACTCAGGAGTTCATGGTCGGGAAGGATCCGGAGCTGAAGGCGCTTGAGGCAACCACAGAACGGTGGAGAAATGGTCGAGTCAGCAGTGTCGTCATTGTCGGACCTGAAGGCAGTGGAAAAACCAGTCTCCTCAATTGCTACCAGAACCAGATTCTGCAAGATGAGCCCTGCCTGAGACTCGAAATACCCAACCGCCTTCGTTCAGAAGAAGAAGTTCTTCGAATGGTCGAAGGTTGGTTTGACATGCCGCCGGAGAGTAATACCGAAGGTGAACTGGCTGAACGTCTACGACAGCTTCCCCGACAGATCTTATTGATTGAAGGGGGACATCGCCTTCTGTTAAGAACGATCGGTGGGCAGCAAACAGCTGAGACCTTTTTTCACCTCCTTGTGTCGACCCGCGATCATTTTCTCTGGGTGATCAGCATTCGGGACTTTCCCTGGAACAAGCTCCAGTACCTGCTGCAGGCCAGTCGCTACTTCACCCATGAAATTCAGACCCCTTTCCACGACAAACAGGCGCAGCGGGAGGCCATTTTATTGAGGCAGAAGAGTTCTGGTTATCCTATTCTCTATTTGGATGAGGGTTTGGAGGACAGAAAGCTTCGAAAGCTCCTTTTAAGACATGACCTGGAGTCTCCCCCTGTGCAACAGTATCTGGAAGAACGATTCTTTGACGATCTCTTCCAGGTGACGGGCGGGAACATGCGGGCAGCCGTCTTTTTTTGGCTGAACGCCCTGGAATTTCAGGACCAGGAGGAGCGGGTTCATGTCAGGCCCTGCATGAGGCTCAACTACGACTTCATTCGCGACTTCGAAAGGGAATATCTGTTCACGCTGGCGGAACTGATCAACCATGGAGGCTTATCAGTCAGAGAGCACAGCGAGGTTTTTCGTATAGATCCAGATCGTAGCCGGGCCATTCTGGAGTCTCTAATGCAGATGCGGCTGGTTGAAATTGATCAGTCTAGTTCCGATCACGAAGCCTGGACCTATTCAGTTAATTCCGTGCTGGTGCACCCGGTTGTTCAAAACCTGCTGTCCTTAAATGCCTTGTATTAAGAGGGATGTATTATGGAACAGGATAGCGTGCAGTCTCTAGGCGAACTGATCTCTGTCAGCCGCATACTGACTTCAGCCCTTTTGGTCCTGCTGGCATGGCTGTTTCTCAAGCTTCTCGAATATCTGACAAGGCAACTGGGCCGACGTTTTGGACGGTATCGCCTCTATATTGGGCGTTTCTTTCCAGTCGCCCGGCTATTTACCTGGCTTACCGTCATTTATTTAATTATCGTTCACATCTTCAAGCCGGACAGCAGCGCATACCTGGCACTGACTGCTTCAGCCGGTATCGCCATTGGCCTGGCCGCTCAGGATATTGTCAAGAACGTGATCTCCGGTGTTCTAATCATTTTCGACCAGCCCTTTCGGATTGGTGACATGATTAAGGCGGACGGCCACTACGGCGAAGTCATCAGTATCGGACCCCGCTCTGTGCGGATCCGAACCTTTGACGACAACATCGTTACGTTGCCGAATGCCCTTCTCGTGAGCAACGCGGTTTCGAATTCAAACGCCGGTGAACTGGATGAGATGGTCGTCGTGGAGATAGCTCTGCCGGCACATGTCGACGTTACCCGGGTCAAGCAGCTTGCCGGTGAGGCGGCGGCTTGTTCTCCTTACGTTTATCTCAGAAAGCCGATCAGTGTACTTGTCGACGATGAATTCGACGGAATATTTCTCACCCGATTCAAGATCAAAGCCTATGTACTTGACGTTCGCCTCGAGAGGGTCTTTGCAAGCGACGTGATCGAGCGGCTGAAAAAGGAGCTGGTGGAGCAGAAAATCGTGACCGAAGAGTTGGCAATGACGAGGTATCGCAATTTCACTCTGGGAGAAGTCGATTTGGACTCAGAAAGGAGGCTCTCTTGATACGCGTCGGTACCTCAGGATTTTCTTACGACGAATGGAAAGGTTCCTTCTATCCAGAGAATCTTCCCTCATCCAAGTATCTTTCATTTTACGCGGAACACCTCAAGACCACCGAGATCAACAATACCTTTTACAGGATTCCATCCCAGAAGATGACAGCTCGTTGGGTGGACCAGGTACCGCACGATTTTCGATTTACTTTAAAGCTCAGTCAAAGGATTACTCACAAGAAGCGGCTGAGAGACGTGGACGAGGAGATGTCCTGGTTTATCAACGGCATCGAGCCGTTGGGAGAGCTGCTCGGCTGTATCCTAGTACAACTTCCGCCCTGGCACCGGCAGGAGCTCGATACCATCGGTGCTTTTCTCGAGAATTATGCTTCCAGGTTTAAGCTTGCATTTGAGTTCCGCCATGAGAGCTGGTTTCAGCCGGCGACTTATCAGCTCCTCCAAGAAAAAGGCGCGGCTCTGGTGGTTGCAGAGACGTCTGAAGATCCCGGGCACCGTGAACGGACGGCTGAATTCAACTATCTTCGCCTGAGGAAGGGGTCCTATTCAGACGAGGAGTTACAGGAGTGGGCCACTTGGGTTCGGGAAAGCGGCAAAGAAACATTCGTCTATTTCAAACATGAACGAGACGCGCCCGAGCTGGCACGTCGTTTCATGACTCTGTGTGCTCTTTGATCCTGCGCCCCGACCGATAAAGTCTCTATCGTCGCCCTCTTCGACTTGTCATATCCTCAGCGGGTTATTTCCTATTCAAGAAAACCCTGCAAGTGCCGCTTTCTGGAAGGGTGTCGCAGTTTGTTTAAAGCTTTCGCCTCTATTTGGCGGATTCGCTCCTGATTAACTGAAAAGAGCTTACCCAGTTCCTCCAGACTGCGTTCCCTGCCGTCGACAAGCCCAAACCGCAAGGAAATGATCTTTCGCTCCTGCTCGTTGAGTGTGCGAAGAACTTGAGCCGTCTTTTTCTTCAGATCCAGGTTTCGTACCCCTTCATCAGGAGAAGCTGCATCAGTATCTTCTATAAAGTCCACCAGATAGCTGTTCTCTTCGTCACCTACGGGAGTTTCTAGTGACACCGGACGCTGGGCGACTTTGAGGATTCTTCGGACCTCGCGGATTTCTAGATCCATTTCCCGAGCGATTTCTTCCGGTGTGGGTTCCCTGCCCAACTCCTGTACCAACCTGGCGGTGGTTTGATTGAGTCTCTTGATGATGTCGAGCATGTAAACAGGAACACGGATGGTGCGCCCTTGGTCGGCGATGGCCAGGGTGATTGCCTGGCGGATCCACCAGTGGGCGTAGGTGGAAAATTTATAACCGCGGTGATATTCGAACCTTTCTACTGCCTTCATCAGTCCGATGTTTCCTTCTTGAATCAGGTCTGTGAATTGAACTCCGCGGTTCAGATAACGCTTGGCGACCGAAACTACCAGCCGGAGGTTCGCTTCAATCAGCTCTTTCTTGGCGATCTCGCCTTCCAGTTCGGCCTTCTGTATCCGACAGGCGATATGCCGAACCTGGCGGGAGTTCATCGCCAGTTCGGACTCAATCCGTCTAATTTCTTCTCTGATAGGCGCCAGAGCTTCTTGGACTCTGGATGAAGAAGCATGGTGACCTTCTGCGGACAGTTTCGACCTGACAGCGGTCAAACGTCGTTCCAGATACAGCACTCGTTGGGCCTTTTTTTTAAGGATTACCGTAAATTCGTCTTCCACGGCCGGCGTCAAACCAAGGGACGCCAACGAATGTGATAGCAGGACCAGCTTCTTGGCAAGCAGCCGGCTTCTATTTGGAAAACTGCTGGAATTTGAACCCTTGGATTGCAGCCGTTCGAAGTCTTTAAGAATTTGTCGGATTTCATCAACCCCGTCCAGGAACTGGTCTCTCAGTCGGTCACTGTCGGCGGGGGAGGATTCTTTGACCTGAATCACCCGTCTGATCGATTCGTTGCCATCTGCCACCCGCTCTCCAAGTTCAATCACCTGGCGTGCCACAAACGGGCATCGATAGATCCATTTCTGTACCAGTCGCCGGCTTCGATCGATCTTACGCGCCAGTGACAGTTCACCTTCGCGAGTAAGCAGAGAGACCGCTCGTACATCCTTGAAATACATTTGTGTTGGGTCCTGGAGATTGACCTTGCTGCGAGCGTTCTTGGAATCGGTTGCTTGCTTCTGTGGACGCTTCTTAGCCTTTCTGGATGCTGGTACTGGCTTGAGTCGCCGACGTAATGATAACTTCGATGTAATAGGTCGTGCCGGCCCGCCAATGTGGGCCAGATTCTTTTCTAGTGTCATTGCCTTCCCTCTTCAATAACATCGCAAAGAGGTACTGCAAAAGGCGTTCCGGAAAAGAATAAGTTGTGTAAATCTTTAAAAAAAAATAACTTATAAGGTATATGTCTGAATCGAGAAGTTGACGATGGCTTGGGAAACCGTCAATTTTTTAGAAGGGAAGAGTCAAGACTCTGTCGGTTCGAACGCCCCACGCACAGCCGACACAGCCACCCAGTCAGTTCGACGACGGCGAGAAGACTATAGAAGCTCAAAACCGAGAGAAGAATTACTCCGAGGACAGCAAACATATCCTGCTCCTTTTCACGGGCAAAGACAGCCTGCTGGGTTCAGCAAATGTCTTCACCACAGGTGTATGGAGTAGGTGTAATTACCCGGCAAATCGGTTCAACTGATTTTTGAGGCGGAATGGCATGCCGAGATCTGAGCGCCTACTGCCTGCAGCCGTTCCGTTACTCTTTCGTAGCCTCGTTCGATCACTTCGGCATGTTCAATAGTGGTCTCACCGTGGGCACAGAGGCCAGCCACTACCAGTGCCATACCGGCCCGTATGTCAGGAGACTCGAGTCGTGTCGCTCGTAGAGAAGCCGGTCCCTGCACGATCACCCTGTGCGGATCGCAAACCGTGATTCGCCCGCCCATCCGGACCAGCTTGTCGACAAAGAACATTCGCCCTTCGTACATCCAGTCATGGATGAGGCAAAGTCCTTCGGCCTGGGTCGCCAGAACGATGGTAAGGCTGACGAGATCGGTTGGAAAAAGCGGCCAGGGGCCAGCCGTAAGTTTAGTAGGGTTTCTTAGCTTCTGATATT
>DATGOF010000444.1:0-3449 GCA_035306285.1 Acidobacteriota bacterium
TGGCCGCGACGAATAACTGCCGTCTCCGGAATCAAGAGCTGGGAAATCTCTCCGATTGAAAAGTAAGCTCGGCCAAACATTCCAGAGCGCACTTCGGGATGGGGAGGAAGACGCAGCTTCACCAGCACAGTTCGCGTACTCGGGTCTGCAGCCGGCACGATCTCTTCAATTTCGGTGGTGAGTGTCTGCCGGATTGAGGGCAAGGAAACCTCAACCGGCTGATCCAAGGAAAGATCTGCGGCAACGGACTCATTCACGTTCACATGAAGTTGATAGCGGCCACGGGCCTCCAGCGTGAGCAACGGACGCCCCGGATAAGCCAGATCACCCGGCTCGACCCGGCGCTCTGTCACAACTCCGCTGAAGGGTGCCGTGATGCCCGTATGTTCAAGGCCGACGTCAGCACTTCGCCGCGCGGCTTCTGCCTGTGTGATCTGGGCTTCGGCTTGTTGTTCTCGCAACCTGGCTGCTGCCAGAGCCTGTTCCGCACGCAGTAGCTCAGCCTGTGCTGACTGGTTCTGGGCTTTAACCTCATCATATTCCTGGCGGCTGACTGAATCCCGGTCGAGTAATTCCCCATATCGTTGAAAAGTAGTCAACGCCAGGTGGGCATTGGCCCGGGCAGCCTCCAGCGCCGCTTCTGCTGACTGACTGCCATGTCTGGCTTCCTCGAGGCCGACCCGAGCCAATCGAACGGCTGCTTCTGCTTCCTCGAGCCGACTCCGAGCCGATCGGTCGTCAATACTGATCAGAATCTGCCCCTGCCGGACTGTAGAACCTTCTCGAACATGGACGGCCCTCACTCTTCCCATCACTTCAGAAGACAGAACGGTTTCCGTAAAGGCGGCTACCGTACCGGGCGCTTCGTACCGTTCGGGAAGATTTTCCAGCGCGACTCTTTCAACCGCTACTTCGACGATCGGGCCAGGGTCGGCGGAAGACTTTTCTGACACTGTACCTCCGCACCCCCCTACGACGGTCATCAGAAGGGCCAGAATGGTTATCTTAGGCTGTGTCATACGGATGTCCTTTCTATCGCCGACTTACGGCTCAAAAGGAGTCGTGTCAAGTAGAGTTCCTGTGGCCAGAAGAAGCCGGGCGTAGCCGAGATAATGTTGATACTGAGCGTTCAAGAGATTGAGCTGGGTACGAACCAGGGTCGTCTGAGCCCGAAGCACTTCAGTAATCGTGGTCAAGCCAACTCCATGGCGGTCTTTGACGATTCTCAAGGTTTCAGTAGCCTGATCCACAGTTCGAGCCGCGACTGCTAGGCGTCGGTGGGCGCTGTGATAGGCCTGCAAGGCCCGTATCACCTCTAACCGCACCTGGTTAGCATAGTTCCGGGCATGGGAACGTGCCGAGTCTTTGAGAGCAATCGATTCCCGAATGCGGGAACTGCGTCCCGGGTCAAACAGGCCGAAGCTCAGACGCGCCCCAACCGCGAAATCCCCGCTGCCGCTGGCCAGATTGTGACCACTCAATCCGTAATTGGCGAAAAGATTAAGATCGGGTAAGAATTGGCCCTTCTGGCTACGGATTTCTTCTTCCCGCTGGCTGACCGCCATTTCAGTCTTTAGATAATCGGGTCTTCTCTGAAGCGCTTGTCCGATCAGCTCAGATTCAGAGCGAACCGGAAAGTCCCGATCATCAAGCTGGCCTCGAACCCGATGTCGACGTTCCAACGGCTGAGAAATCACCGTACTCAAGTAGGCTTGAGCTACTCGCTCATCCCCTTCGGCTTCAATTTCCTGTTGCTGGAATTCAGCCAGTTGAACCTCCATCGATAAGAGGTCAGAGCTGACTACTAAACCCTGTTCTCTCAGGTTTCTGAGACGAGTGACTTCTGCCTCAGCCGAAGCAACCGCCTGTTGGGCCACTTGCCTGGCGGCTCTGGCGAGGAGCACGCCATAGTACGCTTCGATCACTTGAAAGCGAATCTGTTGCTCCGACCACCGGATGTCGGCTGCTGCCTGCTCGTCCAAGAGGCGCGCCTTTTCAATTTCCGTCGAAATTCTAAATCGGTTGAAAACAGGCAAGTTCAGGTCCAGGGAACTACGGAAATTGGAGATCGCACCCGGTTGATTGAGAGCTCCAAGTTCAAAGTTGTGAGGCCCAAAACGGCCTTGCTCCAGCAGTGACCCGAAGACAAATACCGGATTGTTTGAGTGGATATAGGTTTCGTTGAACTGCAGCCCGGGTAGCCGCTGACTTCTGGCACTATCGAAGCGGGCCCGAGTTGCTTCCTTTTCAGAACGCATCGACTGAATCTGGGGACTCTGCTCCAGGGCTAACTGGACCGCCTCAGCCAGAGAGATGACATCGCCTTGGGGAGCCTTCACTGCCGCCTGTTGGGCTTGTCCAGCTGAGGCGAAAAACAACCAGAGAACGAGAATGAAGACAGCAGAAATTCGACTAGCTTCCATGGATCCCTTCTCTTGCCTCCTTTAACCGTCGGCTGATCGCTCCATCATCAAGATAGGCATATGGCGTACCAATTGAAAAGCCTGTGTTCTCACCGCATCCGATAACCCTGCGCGGAAGGAAATGGGTGAAAATACCCATACTATACCGGCACGGCCTGTAATTTGCCCCTAGGTGAGAACTTGTCCCGTTAGATCCACTTTGTTTCTGCCCGCATGGAAAATCGGAGTAGGCTAGCAGAAAGTCGTCTCTTTGTCTGATTGGGGTTTCGATAGTATGCGCGTGATTTCAGAGGCGACCGATTCATACAACACTCATCTGCCGCGATGGGGGGCTGATTTGGTACTTACCAACAATCCGCTGTATACTCCGCGCGATCTGTCACATCGGTAGAATCACCTGGAATTGGAAATTTCGAACGCATCGCCATGGGAGCACGGGTGGCGGTGCTGTTTCCGGAAAGCTAGAGCCGAGACTGATTTGTGACATTTTCATGAACTGGAGGGTGTATGACACTTTACCTTGCGGAAGTCGTGGGGACAGCGATCTTGATCATTCTAGGAGACGGCGTGGTCGCTAATGTCGTGCTAAACCGGTCCAAGGGACACAACTCTGGATGGATTGTGATTGCCACCGGCTGGGGACTGGCGGTTGCAATGGCTGTTTATGCAGTGGGCCGCATAAGCGGAGCTCACATCAATCCCGCGGTTACGGTAGGCCTGGCATCTATCGGGTCCTTTCCCTGGAGCCAGGTTCCGGGCTATATTTTGGCGCAGCTGATCGGGGCTTTTCTGGGTGCTGTTCTGGTCTGGCTGAGCTACCGGCGGCACTGGGAGGTCACCGACGATCCGGAACCCAAGTTGGCTGTCTTCTCTACGATACCGGCGATTCGGGATTATCGATGGAACTTCGTAACCGAAGTGATCGGAACAGCGCTCCTGTTGTTTGGAATACTGGCCATCAGCGACAATGCGCAGGTCCTGGCGACACCGGGCCAACTTGATCTTTCAATTGTATTTAGTGGAGCC
>DATGOF010000445.1:0-3141 GCA_035306285.1 Acidobacteriota bacterium
GAATCGCGAGATTTCCGAAGGGCCTTCCAGAAGATGGCGGTGGAGCGGCTGAAGAACTGTGCGAGCGTGACGGAAATGGCTGACGAGCTGCGGATTCACCGGACGATGCTATACCGGTGGCGCAATCAGCTGGAGCCGGTGGATGACGGGAACGGACCTCCGGCAAGCTCCCGAGAACGAGGGCTGAAGACGGAAGTCAAACAGCTAAAGCAGGTGCCGCGGAGAAGACGCTGGAGGTGCATTTACAAAGAATCGAGGCTCGACGTCGGAGCAGCGGCGGCTCTGGCGAGAAGGCGTCTACGACCAAATCCGGGAAGTGATGCTATTCGAAATTGTCTCAGCAGAGGGGTTCACCCCAACCTACTGTAGTTAAAATTGTAGCTGTTGAAAGCACTCTAGATCCACACAGAACAACACAGTTCAACAGAGGTCAACATAAGTGCTTGAAACGCAAAGATTTGAAAATAGGGTATTTCGGACGATAGCATAGGACCGCTTTGCAAGCAGGGGGTCGGCGGTTCGAATCCGCTTGCCTCCACCAATTCTTTCCCTAATGTTTTCAGTTAGTTAACGTAATCGTTGACGGGCTCAATTGGAGCCGTTGTCTCGTCTGTGTGAGACTCTGTGTGAGACTTTTGCAAAACCGACTCGAAAATTTCCATCGCTCGACGCTCTGTTCCCGATAGCGATCGGAGATAGATTTGAGTCGTGGAGATGTTCTCGTGTCCCAGGATTTGCTGGACTGTCCGGACCGGAACGTTGCTCTGTTCCAGAATGGCAGCCCCGGCATGTCGGAGGGCATGAAAAGAGAAATGCCGGACACCGGCTCTCTTGCATAGCCGGTGCATCAGTTTGTTCCTTTTTCGATACGGCGTCTCCAGAAAGCGGCCTTCCTTTCGACTCCAGTACCGGTGCCAGAACACCCACGGCTTCTCGGAATCCCTTTGCTGAAAGCGCCGGCTCAGCACCTCGAAGACTCTCCTGGTCATCGGCACTTCTCTCGGGGTCAGCCCCCGGTGTCGTCTCTTTCGCGTGTACAGGATGACCGATTGGCGCTCGAAATCGACATCCTCCCAGGTCAGCCGATCGATTTCACCAACCCGGGCCAGCGTGTCTTGAATGACCCACAGGTAGTCCCTTGAATCCGGATCAGCCACCGCAATCACCTTTTCGATGTCTTTCAGAGGCGGAATGTACTTGCGCTTCCGATCGACCGGATAGCGTCGGAGATCGTCCGTGGGATTGACCCGGATCAGCTTTCGTTCGACTCCGTAATTGAACAGCGCCTTCAGATACTTGAGTTCCGCATTGGCGGTGGCGGCGGAAACCTGTTTGCGCCGCTTTCTGAGAAACTGTTCGATCATAGGGGTATCGATCGTATCGGCCGGTAGTCGACCCCATAACTTAACCCAGGCTCTGGCCCGGTACCGATTGTCCTGGTAGTGACTTCTCGTCGTCCATTCCTTCAGGTAATCCAATCGCTTTTCAACCATCTCCAAGAAGGTTATGCCTGTCTCGACGTTTTCCTGTTCTGCCTTCTTTTCTTTTCGTGGTCTGTCTAGCTCCTTTCTTTTTTCGGATTCGGCATCCAGTGCCTTTCTCTTTGTCTTGAACCAGGCTTCGGTATAACGCTGACCGTCGTGAGTGAAGTCGTAGCGCCATCCCTTGCCCTTCACCGAATAGACGCTCATAGAGGTCCTCCTTGTTCGGGAAAAGCAAAGAACCTCCGAGCTTCACACCGCCCAGCTCACGCCAGTGTTTGTAGACCCAGGAAACACTCTTTCGCAAAAACCGGGCGACCTCTTCGGGATTCATTATCTCGGGCTGAGGATCGTTGTCAATCATGCTCGGAAGGTGCTTCAAAATTGAGCTCAGCTTTCGCTTGGGAACTCATTGAGGAGTCGCTGTTCCGGTCCGGTGAAAGCTCGACACACCGATATCCATCGCAGGCGACGACCCCTGCGCCTTCCAGGCCCTCTATAAGGTCAATCAGGAAAAAAATCGGAAAAGTTAGCGAAAAAGTTTTGGCTGCTCGGAAGATTCGCGGCCGGCAGGAGAAGCGTGATGGGCAGCCTGCCTGTCACAAAAAGGAACAGGCGCCGCCGTCCACAAGAAAGGCTGATCGTCGGAAACATTACCAACTCAAGTAAGATCTAGTCGCATGTCGAACCAATCCAAGCCGACAACGTCAAAATCAATCGACCAAGTCATCGCTTTGCAAAGCGGACCCGAGTCTCGGTCACAACAACGAACTGGTCAGGAAGCCGAGTGGAAAAATCTGAAAGCAAGCGCTCGAGCACTCGAATCTTGTTGCTCGTCCGTTCATCGGCGAGCCGAAGAAAGATGACGCCTTTGTGTGGGAACTGTTCTCGATAAATCCTGTCACCAAAACCCTTGTCATTGGTGATAAGAATCCAGTTCTCAGCAAAGGCTTTCCCCACGATGGACTCATCATCTATCCCCCGAGCTTCCTCGTAGATAGAGAAAACCTCATGACCCTTCGCTTGCAGCCACCGAGCAACAGTGGGACCAGTGCATTCATCGACCAGAAAACGCACTGTGTAGATTCACCCGTTAAAGGCATGAACTCAGTGTTTTCCAAAGATCTTGTCGCAAACAGCAGACAAGCCTGTATGTCTTCTGACGTGAGTCCTTCGTATTCCTCCAGGATCTCGGCCGTGGTCGCTCCGTGTGCCAGACGATTCAAAATGTATTCGACCGTGAGTCGCGTTCCCTTGATTACCGGTTTGCCGACCACCACCCGAGGGTCTACCGTAATTCGCCTGAGCAATTCGTCATCTCTCATTTAGGATTCAGCTCCCAATCTGGAAGGGCCCAAAGAAGATCGTGCATCTCTTCTTTCACCCTCCTTCAATGTCGACCTCACTTATATTCTACACTCCAGCACAATCATTGGCTCAGACGTGACTTGTCTCACCGCGGCTTCAAGACACCTGTCCTCGAAACGGATCCACTCGCCGCCAAGGAGAGCTCACAGAAAAAAATCACATCTACCCGGCAGCCAACAGTCTTCGCTATGTTCGACGCAGTCCAGAAAGCTGCGACCAAGGCCGATTCCGAACTGGCTGCGGGGGTCGGACGGTGAAGTGTGTCTCAAACCGTGACTCGACATTTTCACTC
>DATGOF010000446.1:0-11271 GCA_035306285.1 Acidobacteriota bacterium
TGTCCTCCCTTTCACCGGGAAGAATCGCTCCCGAGATCGGACGCATCACTCCTATCCGACAGCAATAGCCAGAACGGCTGTTCCACCCCAGAGATGGTCGGCCACACAATCGAGCAGGCTCGAAACTAAAATCTCCCGATAACAGGAGGTTTGCACAAAATCAGCGGATGCCCGAAATAGTCCGTTTCGCAACGGCAATTTTCAAAGGGTGAAACAGGTTGCGTTGTACAAATGAAACGCTTGTATATTTTCGAATAGCCGCAGCACGTCATGCTAAATCCGAGCCGTCCTAGAAGCGATGAGGTAAAAAACTGTTGCATTAAGACGCCCCCTCTTAGTGGGCGTGTCCCAATTCTGGCCCGGTATATCGAGGTCGCCGGTTTTAAGGTCAACTCGGCACTGAATCCTGGAATGCGCATATCGAACCTCCTTGTTCAGATTCATTTCTGACGAAGATTTCTGCGAGTTCTGCGCTCCCTTCGGACCGCAGTCAGTGTGTCCTGTTCACTACTCTTCAAAGCAGGGAACCGATTCGAATCCCAGTCCGGGAATGCCGCATCTTTGGCGCCCTCTGATGCATGGACCGCAGACCAGTTCTCCTGGTGACGTTGGCCCCCCGCCGCCAGATCCGCCGGGATCGCCTCCCAGACAGCCCAGTTTACAAACGTCTCGCGAGAAAGGGTCGCCTTGAGTATAGTCGCACTCCGCCATGCAGAAACCGATCGGAAGCTGAGGGAGAATGGAGCGCTTGGCGGAATGGCCAACCGAACCCCCGACTGCCCTATAGCTCCCGCTGCTCCTGTACAATGCTGCTTCGGCACTGAACCCGGGTAAACTCAAGTTGCTCATTGGTGTCTCCTTTTCTTCATATTGAAGAGGATTAGCGATCGTAATACGGTGAAAGCTTGGTCACCAGGAAAGGGAACTCCTCCGTCACATCGACGCGCACGAAAAATTTAGTGGTGACGTCGGTGCTCCGGTGCGTGTAGGCAAAGATGCAATCCATGATGTTGCGGGTGCCGCTCAAGGGAGAGGGTCTGACATCGACGCTACTCAGTGAGGAACCCTGGTCGAACTCTTCCGCGGTTCTCCCGTAAATCGCCGGATAGCGCATTGCCAGATAATTCAGCGCCCGGTGTTCGTCGGTGGCTCCTGCATTGTCGGTCACTTGCAGAATCCGATCGAATACTTCCCCGGCAGCTGCTTCGAATTCTTGTTTCTTTCTTTTCTCGGGCCTGGGGATAGCCTGGATGAGTGCGTTTCGGTCGAAGGAATAAAGCTGATCAAGGATCACAATCGGAATCATCAGCCCATTACAGAGGTCAGGAGAAGCGATCCCACCCCTTACACCAATGACGACATCCAGATCCATCGGACTTGGTTGTGGGCGTATGGCTTCCACCAAACGGTCATAATCTTTCGCGTCGTGGGGTTGTAGAAAGTAAGTTTCAAGCCCCTGGACGGTCAGGATCCAGCACAGCTGCCGAACCAGATAGCGGTTCTCGGGATCGGAGAGCACTTTGTGAAACACTTCTTGGTCCGTCTTCCCGTTCGTGTCATCACGACCGGCTGCCTGGGCGAACTCCTTTTCTACCGAGAGGCGCGGAAATCGAGCCTCAATTCGGCCGATGGCGTAGACAAAGGCCATGGCAATCGATGCTTGTCCGCACGTTGGACAGTGCATTGCCGGGTGGACGGGCCCCTCGGGCATTTCTCCTTCTGCCGGAGTAACTAAAGAGGGCTCCTTGTGAGGCGGTGCAGGCTCAGATAAATGCTCTTGTGTTTCTTCATCCATGATTTTCCTCCTCTCGATTTCACGTTGTAAATCACCGGCGAGAGCGACTGAACACAAGCCGCCGGTTCAGTGCCGCTGCACGTTGTTTGCAGCCGCCGCAGGGACGAATTCCGACGGCCGAAGTAGCCCGGCTTAACACATCACCCAGTCCGATATCGTCATCAATAAAGACCGGCAGGCGAATGCGGTAAGGTTGACTCGGAGTGCTTTCTTTCTTCTGTTTCATTGAAACCACCTCCTCATGCGCTGATAAGCAGCCCATGCGTTGATCAGGGGGGGGACAACAGTCAAACGCCGTTTGACATTCAACTCAGTTACGGCGAACTTGATCTGAGTTGCCGTGGCACGTGGAAATTCGGACCAGAGCAGGGCCAGAGTTCCAGTCACAAACGGCGTGGCAGCGCTTGTGCCGCCAAGTGTCAGCGGTTTGCCCTCGCTTCCCAGGCTGGTAATCGCTTCACCCGGCGCACCAATACCGCGCCTGCCGATCGAAACACCCAGGTTGGACTGTCCAATCGGTCTCCCTTGCAAGTCGTAGGCAGCTACCGGCACAACCCACGGATGGCGGGTAATAGTCGTGCTACCGAGGGAACGCTGATTCCCCGCAGCAGCCACAACGACAATGCCGCGCCGAACGGCCTCGTCTAGCGCGTCGGCCAGGGAACGCTCACTCCGAAGAGAAGGCTGTGCAATGCCAGCACTTATGTTGATCAAGTGTGCCCCGGCTTTGATGCAATCAAAGATCGCCTGAGACAGCTGTTCGGGGGTAGCCGAAGGCAGGTTTCCGTTGAGACCAACTTCCTCGGTAAATATCGGCCGAATCAGGAGCGTGCAATCAGGACAGATCGCCGCAGCTGCAGACCCCCGGTGTGCCGTCAGGATTCCGGCTACGAAGGTTCCATGACTGCAAGCGGCGCTGCCGGTCCGAGTACAGCGTCCCCCGCCGGTAGTAGGAATCTCACGAATACTCCGGGTATTCAGCTCAGAATGATCGAGCGCCACCGGTCCATCAATAAGCCCGATGAGGATCTCCGGTCTCCCAGTCGTTCGTTCCATCAGGGGCCTGAGGTGGATCAGGTCCAAAAGGTCGCTTGCCATACCGAGCACTCTTTCCCCGAGGCTTGTAAAGGCGCATTCGCAAAAAGAACCGCTGTACTACTACTGCCAAACAAGTGCACTCGTTCTCGCGAGCGGATTCCACGGGGCACGGTGTCGGAGGAGGTCATTGAGGAATGGGAGAAAAGGTATTCGTACGATTGACCGAGAAGGTAACATCCAAGTCCATGGTAGGGCTTTGCCGGTCCCGAAAGTTGAAACTGCGACAATGCAGTTCGTTATCATCGCTTGCCGACCAGCTCTTTCTAGAAGATCGAGTGTGCCTGTTGGTATCCAATCTAGCCGATCTGCCGGGCCGTTGTCACGGAGAAAGTTTGTTGGAAACGTTTTGATCGTGGTTTGCTGCTTCGCCGGACCGCACCTCTGTGATAAAGATCTTGGAACAGATTATCAGTCCGGCGCTGAGTGAAAAAGACAGCGTCTCAACCGGTCTGGAACGATTATGAAGAATCAAACAATCTTCTTTCTTTTCTTTATTTCTTGCGTTGCAGGGTGCGGCTCACCGGCACAGTTCGCGGGAAGCCCGGGACAGACTCTCGGCGAGAGCTGTCTCTCCCTTTCGGCAAGCATTGAGCGCTCTCCTGGAGAGCACCCGGGTGAGGTCGACTATCAAGAATATGCCCACCTGAAAACTCCCCCTTTGCCGCCGGATGAGGCCGTGAAAAGGTTTCAATTGGAGGAGGGATTTCGGATCGAGCTGGTCGCCTGTGAGCCGATGGTCGTCGATCCTATCGCGATGGACATCGATGCGGATGGACGGCTCTGGGTCGTCAACATGCCTTCTTACAATCGGATGCCGGTTCGGGAGCTTCTGGAAACGACTGGTGAGCGAACCACGGAAAGAGAAGCCGCCCTCGAGGAGAAAGCCAGACAGGAAAAGCCGGACGCAAGCATCGTGATCCTGGAAGATACCGATACCGACGGAGTCATGGACAAGTACAGGGTTTTCAAGGAGGGGCTGGATCGACCCCTGGCCATCAAAGTGTTATCCGACGGTGTCCTGGTGGGCGCGCCGCCAAATCTGTGGTTGATCCGTGACACCGACGGTAATGGAAAGGGCGACGAAGAGGAGCTTGTTTCGGACAGCTACGGCCCTCCTCCCACAGTTGCCACTCAAGGTGGGAATAACAACCTATTGTGGGGGAGCGACAACTGGATCTACAGCACCGATTTCCCGAGTCTTCGGCGCGTAAGCGGGCGCTGGCAGACTCGGCCTTTCGAGCCGCTCGGGCAATGGGGTCTGGCTCAGGACAATTGGGGGCGCCTTTACTCAAGCCATAACTCCTGGCCGCTTCAGGCTCATTTAATCCCTCACGGCTACAGTGAACGTCATCCAGGGCACAAGCCCGAGGCCGGTGTGAACCTTCGGATTGCTCCCAACGAGCCCCTTTGGCCGGCTCACCCCACGGGCGTCAACCGTGGCTACCGCGTAGGAGTCATTACTCGAGAAGACGGTACGCTGCGGCAGGCGACCGGTGTTGCCGCCACTGTGATCTATCGTGGCCACCAATTCGGCGAGCAATATCAAGGCAATGCTTTCTCGCCGGAAGCCGCCGGCAACCTGATCAAGCGTCTGATCATCGCGGGCGATCCTGGTGATATTGATCAGGAAGCTCGCTTTGCCTATGAGGGAAGGGAGTTTCTCACCTCCACCGACGAACGCTTCCGACCGGTAAATATCTATAACGCACCAGACGGTGCCATCTACGTCGTGGATATGTATCGCGGCCTCTATGATTACCTGCTCTGGGTCACTGATTACCTCCGTGATTACACGCTCGAACACGAGCTCGATATCCCCACCGGTATTTACGGCCGTATCTACCGAATCGTCCGTGACGACCGCGAGATCGATTACCGGACTCCGAAATTCAGCAAGATGACACCCACCGAAGCCTCCGAGTACCTGCGCCATTCAAACGGTTGGCTCAGGGACACAGCCCAGCAGGTTCTGGTTCAGTGTCCATCCGAAGAAGTGATTCCCATTCTGGAAGAAATGGTGAATAGTCATTCGGAGCAGCCGTGGACCCGGTTCCACGCACTCTGGACTCTGGAGGGACTGCCTCGCGCAACCTATCGTCAGGACCGGCTAACGCAGGTAGCTTTACGCGCCCTCGATGACCCACACCCGAGACTGCGGTCATCGGCTATACGAATTCTGGAGCCCGCTATCTCTGCCGGGTTGCAGGAAGTGCTAGGACGGCTCGAGCGTCTGATCGCTGATGAGAATGCGCCCTACGTCCTCCTGCAATTGCTCGCTTCGCTGGGCGAAAGCCACAGCGATCGAGCCCTGCAGATGATGGCCTCAATTCTCGATCAACAGGCTGACAGCATTTATTTTCGGGAAATGGCGCTCACCGGTGTCTACCAGCGGGAGGCTCGATTAGAAGCGATACTCCGAGAAGAATACAACTGGGATGAGGAGCTTGGAGAAGGATACGCAGCCCTTCTTACCAGCCTTTCCGACGGGGCCCCGACTGCATCTGATCGAACGCTGGACCATCTTTCCTCTGAAGAAAAGACCCTCTTTGAGCAGGGAGCAGGGAAGTGGGCGATTTGCATGGCCTGTCATGGGGCAGAGGGGCAGGGTATAGCAGGCGTTGGCCCTGCGTTAAACGGAAGCGAGTGGGTGACCGGTAATCCCCAGGCACTGGCGCGAATTGTCCTTCAAGGTTTCCGTGGAGGTGCAGCCGAGCGTGGGGAGGCCATACCTAACGAGATGCCAGGGCATGCCTTTATGTCTGATCAAGAATTGGCCGGCATTCTTACCTACATTCGTCACTCATGGGGAAATCAGGCTTCTCCCGTAACTTCCGATGACATTGGTCGGGTTCGCCACGCGACGGCTGGTCGAACCGAGCCCTGGACACCGGCTGAATTGCGCCGCCTGGACCGATAGACAACTTGGAGTAAACCGCCTCGTTGAAGGTTCATTTTCAAACCGATCTCCCTGTAGAAACACGGACCGTAGGACGGCACCTTCCGAGTCTTTCGGGTGTAATTGTTTGGATTCCCTATGAGATTTTGATTGTAGGGGCATTTGGACAGTGCTACTCTGATCAGCACTTTATCCAACCACGTTTGGCACCTGCCGCACGCTAAAGGAGGAGAAATGATTGGACCATCTCTGAGTCCGAGGCGGTTTCTCCCAATCCTGGGAATCGCCCTCGTGCTTTCCCTCGGCTCCGAAACACTCGGACAGGCAACTTCCCGCATCACCGGCGTCGTTGAAGATTCAACCGGGGCGGTCATTCCGGGTACCACGGTCACGCTGCGTGACGTTGATCGAGGCACCACGCGGACCACACTGACTAACGACCAGGGAAACTACAATTTCCCCAACCTGGGCTCCGGCGATTATTCCATCACCTGCGAAATGCCGGGCTTTAAGACGGCTACCACTCGGGTCCGTCTGGAGGTCAACCAGACGCGTGAGTTGAACATCCGAATGGAAGTGGGCGAAGTCACCGATGAAATCGAAGTCGCCAGCACCGCCGGATTGCTTCAAACCAGTGACTCCCAGGTAGGAGGGGTAATCGAGAACAAGCAGATTGTCGATTTTCCAATACAGGCTCGTGATTTCATGCAACTGGCTCTCACGGTGGCCGGTGTGGTTGAATCGACTGACAACAATCGTCACCAGACCGAACGCGCGACCTGGCAGGGCTCCTTCAGCGTTCATGGAATCAGCGCCGACTACAATCAGTACCTGCTTGACGGGATGTCAGCTAAAGAACACCAGCACGCCACCAACAGTTTCGCTCCGAACATCGACATGATTCAGGAAATGAAGATCGAGACCAGCAATTACAGCGCTGAGTTCGGTAGCGAAGCTGGAGGACATATCAACATCGTCACCAAAGCGGGAACCAATGACGTTCATGGGACGGTCTTTTGGTTCAATCGAAACAGTGCCCTGGGCGCTCGGGAAAAGTTTGCTGACGACAAACCGTTTCAAAATCGAAACGCATTCGGAGCCGTGATTGGCGGCCCCATCGTGAGAGACCGCACTTTCTGGTTCTTTTCCTGGGAAGACACGCGGCTGCGCAAGGGATTTGCGTCGAATACCACCGTCCCTACTCCAGCCATGAAACAGGGGGACTTCTCGGCCCTGCTGGGAACCGACTCATCCAATCCAACCCCTATCGTGATCTACGATTGGACTACAGGTGAACCTTTTCCAAACAATGTGATACCTGAATCCCGAATTCATCCGCTGGCCCGGCGCTTCATCAACGAGTTTGTTCCTGATCCCAACCGGCCTGGAACGGGAGGGATCCGTCCGGTCAACAACTATCAGCTCATCGACAACCAAAGGACGGATACACCTCAGTTAAGCGGTCGAATTGATCATAACTTCACAAACAACGACCGTATCTTTTATCGCCTCAGCTGGAGCGACACCACCACGGTGGCTCCTCAAGTATGGCCGGCCTTCGGATACACCCAGGATATGACGGCCTATCACACGGTGCTGACTTATGAGAAAACCTTCAATCCAACAACGCTCTTTGAAGTCAAGGCCGGGTACAGTCGTTTCAATCAAATTGAGCAAACTGAAAGCGCCTTCGTTCGTGATGTTGCTGCTGAACTGGGGCTGAAAGGTGCCTGTTCGGTTCCTGCTTGCTATCACGCCCCGTACTGGGGTGTCCAAGATTTCAGCACGATGGGAAATCCGAGTGGCCCCACGCTGGGACAGGGAGTCTCGGGACCGCGCGGTTGGATCAACCAGATTTATGAACTGGGCGGCCGCGTCTACATGACCAGGGGGAAGCATAATTTGCGCATGGGCCTGGACGTTCGCCAGTACCAGGACACCTTCCCGGAGGCGATTTATCCGGCCGGCCAGCATACTTTTAACGGCCAGTGGACCGCCTCGGATCCCAGCCGGGGCACGGTCGGCCCTCCTTCGCCCGGCTTTGCGCTGGCAGATGCGCTACTTGGTCTTCCCCGCAGAATCATCGCCAGCATCGATATCTTCGATCCAAATTTCAGCAACTTCGCCATCTTTCCGTGGATTCACGACGATTGGAAGATTACCTCGAAGCTGACGCTGAATCTGGGTTTGCGATACGAGTGGGCGGGGCGTCCCCAGTCGCGATACGACGCAATTTCGAACTTCCTTCAGGTGGGTTCCAATGAGGGGAAGATTATGACGCCTGCGACTCGGCCTCCTCCCGCGGGTTTTAGCGATACCTTCATCCCGGCGCCCGATGAGTTCGGTCGTTCACTGCTGCACAATGACAACAATAATTTCGCTCCCCGTGTCGGTTTCGCCTACCGGGCCGCCGAAAGAACCGTGGTGCGGGGTGCCTATGGCATCTTCTATCAGCGCGATAATGCGTGCACCTGGATCGGTCTTTCCATCAACGCTCCATGGATTCGCACAGGTGACGTGACCCTGCAGGTGAGCCAGGAAGACATCGCCGCATTCCCCGTAGACGACCTGACACCGGTCGTGAATTTTGTCGAGCCTGGCAGCAAGCCTTCGGTGATAGCGCTCAACGTGGACTGGAGGGACGCCTATGTTCAACAGTGGAATGTCTACGTCGATCAGTCGATCAGCGACACGATGGTGGCGAAAATCGGCTATGTGGGTAATCATGCGGTAGGACTACGCAGGCAGATCAGTCCATTTAATTCACCTCCACCGGGACCGGGAAGCATTCAGGACCGGCGCCCATTCCCGGAGCTCAGTTCCGTGACTATGCGCTCTTCTACCGGTCAATCCACTTATCACGGGCTGGAACTTCAATTGGAGAATCGCTATTCGCACGGCCTCTCTTTTGTATCCGCCTACACCTTCTCCAAGACTCTGGACAACATGCAGAGTCTGGACGTCTATTTCGGTGGCGATGGCCGCCGGAACAAGGGGCCGTCAGCGTTACACGTCTCGGATCGTTTCACCTTTTCCGGTATCTATGAACTACCATTTGGACGCGGCCGCCCTCTGGGCAATACCTGGAGCGGAATCACGAACGCTATTCTCGGAAACTGGGACATCAGCAGCATCGTGGTTCTTCGCACCGGAAATCCCCTTTTCGTGACGACCCGCGGAGACATTGCCAATACCCAGGGAATCACGCAGGTACCGAATCTCCTGGGGGATCCAAACCTGGACCGTGGTGATCGGACATGGGATCAGTTCTTCAATACCGACGTGTTTGCCGAGCCGGAGCGATTTACTCTTGGAAATGCTGGCGTCCGGCCGCTCTTCGGGCCCGGAAACCGGCGCTGGGACTTTGCCATTTACAAGAGGTTTCATTTTGACGAAGACCGCCAGCTTCAGTTCCGGGCGGAGTTCTTCAACTTTACGAATCACCCGAATATGGCAAACCCCAATACAAGCCTCGGTTCTGCAAGTTTTGGTCAGGTCACCAGCACCTGGCCGCTCGACAATCCGCGTGAGGTCCAGCTGGGATTGAAGTTTATCTTCTAGCGGTTGTGGGGCGGGTGGGCGGCGTCGGCCGGAAGCGGCATCCTGAAAGGAGAGGTCCTTTGCTCTTCAGGACGTAGCGTGAAAAGAGGCCGCCTGTCGCAACGCCTGCCCCGCAGCTCACTTTGAACTTGACGAACCAACAACAGATCGGATAGACGATTCTCGTGTATCGCTTTAGAACATTTTTTCTTATTCTTTTCGGATGCCTTGTTTTATCCTCATCGTCTCTCGCCCAGTCGACCTGGAAGGCCGGCACGGCAAGAGTCGATATCACACCGACAGAATCCATTTGGCTGGCCGGTTATGGGGCTCGTGACCGCCCCAGTTCAGGTGTCCTCCAGAACATTTTCGCCAAAGCCCTCGCTCTTCAGGACCAGGATGGGCTGACGTTCGTGCTCGTAACCGCAGATATACTGGGTTTCACGGCCGAAATGTCAGAAACCATTGCGGAGCGAGTGCAAACCCTTCACGGGCTTTCTCGGGAAAGGCTGATTCTCAATGCTTCCCATACGCACAGTGCACCGGTTACCGGAAACCTGCTGTGGCCGGCTTACAGTCTCGGTCCCGAGCATGTGCCGGCGATTGAGCGCTATACATCCAGATTACTCGACCAGATTGTCGAAATGATCGGTGTGTCGCTTTCCAATCTCGAACCGGTAGAATTGCACTTCGGGCAGGGGCTGGCAGGTTTTGCCGTGAATCGAAGGCGTGTCAGCAGGCGCTATCTTCCGGGTCCCGTTGATCATGATGTGCCGGTACTGGCTGTGCGAAGTTTGGACGGGGCGATCAAGGCCGTTGTTTTCGGCTATGCTTGTCACGCGACAGTCTTATCCGGATACGAGGTCAATGGGGACTGGCCTGGATTTGCACAGGAAGCTATTGAAGAGAGATATCTTGGGGCGACAGCTTTGTTTGTGACCGGGTGTGGTGCCGACGCTAACCCCTTACCCCGCCGTTCAGTTGAATTGGCTCGACGGTATGGAGATACGCTGGCAATCGCAGTGGCAGAGGTTCTGGAAAGCGAGATGAAGCCGGTTAAGGGGCCCCTGCGAGTGGCTTTGGAGCAGGTGGATCTGCCCTTTCAGACACCGCCCACGCGCGAAGAGCTCGAATGGCGTGTGAAAACCGAATCCGACTCTCGGAAGCGCCATGCACAGACCCTGCTGGAAAAACTCGACCAAGAAGGGAGCCTTCCGAGCAAATATCCTTACCCGGTTCAGGTGGTCCAATTCGGGTCCGAACTTACCTTCATTCACCTGGCGGGAGAAGTGGTCGTCGACTATTCCCTGCGCTTTAAGGAAGCTTATGGTTGGGACGATACGTGGGTGGCAGGCTACTCGAATGATGTGTTCGCTTACATCCCTTCAAAACGTGTTCTTCATGAGGGAGGCTACGAAGGGGGAGGTGCGATGATTGGTTACGGGCAACCCCGTCCCTTCACGGCCGAGGTCGAAGAAATGATCGCCAATAAGGTAGATGAACTGGTCAAGCGTACATCCGGAGGAATGCCCTGACCATTCCTTCAGACTGTTCTGATCACGGCTGCGGTAGCCTGTCTATTTTCGTCTCCGTTCATCCTTCGGTATGGCGCGCCGAATCTATCTCGGAGCACTCATTGGCTGGGCTCCGGAGTCTCTGTCGGTCAGGTTAAACGATCCCTGATTGGCGTTTGTATTCTGATAATCGAGTTCGTTAAAGCGGTCCTTGTAGCGCAAGTAAACGGTTCTGCCTTTAATCGCTTCTACAATCGGCCAAGAGACGATGTTTTTTACTGTTATCGGTTCTCCCGGATTGCGGCCGAAAATGTAGTGGGCCTCGAAACCACCCCTCTCGCCAAATCTAAGCCTGGCCGATTTCGGTGCAATGACCTGTTCGATTTCTACAAATTCGAATCCGAGAAATTTAGGATCTGTGTAGCGTG
>DATGOF010000447.1:0-2972 GCA_035306285.1 Acidobacteriota bacterium
AATACTGAAAAGCCGTCGTTTGCTCTCTAGAGTCGTTCGCCGCCTCGATCTGGCCCGGGAACCTGAGAAGATTCAAGAATACGCCCGCTGGTTTAGTTACCAGCTCGAGACCGAGCCGATTCGAGGAACTCAGATTGTACAGATCTCTTTCCTTTCTCCGGATCCTAACTTTGCTGCCCAGTTTACGAATGCGATTGCTGAGGAATATATCGTCTACACCTTCGATACAAAATTCGAAGCAACAACGCGGGCAACTGACTTCTTGAGTCAGGAGCTCGTCGAACTCAAGAAACGAGTCGAGAAGTCTGACGAAGCACTGGTCCAGTACGCCAGAGAGCATAATCTGGTCAATGCGGAAGAGCGAAACAATATCGTCGTACAACGATTGAGCGATCTAAATCAGCAAATCACAAAGGTCGAGGCTGAGCTGTACGCCAGCCAGTATGAAGCCATTAAGGATGCTACTGCAGAAACGCTACCAGTCAGTCTTCAGACCCCTTTGATGGCTCAGCTGCGCCAGCGGATATCCACGATCGAGCAGGATTTGGCCAGCCTAACGACTCAGTTTGGGCCGAGATGGCCAGATGTTATCCGTCTTCAAGAACAGAAGGCAATGACGGAGCAACAGCTCAAGGTAGAGGTCGCCAAGGCCATTGAGAATGAGCGGGTAAAATATGAAGCCCTCGTTGCCCAGAGAAACAAATTAGCTCAGGCGTTAGCGGCTCAGAATGCCCTGGTCAATCGCCTGGAGCAAGATTCCATCCAGTACAACATCTTGAAGAGGGAGGTGGAGGCCAATCAACAGCTCTATGAAGGGTTACTGCAAAGAATGAAGGAAGCCGGGGTTCTGGCTGGCTTGCGGTCTAGCAATATTCAGATCGTTGATCCCGCTGAGGTTCCGACCGCCCCTTATTTACCCCGAGTGAAGCTCAACCTTCTCCTAGGGCTAATAGCCGGTCTTGGTTTGGGAGTCATGGCCGCTTTCGCTGCGGAGTTCATGGATAAGACGCTCAAGACCCCCCGTCAGGTCGAAGAAGCTCTCGGTCTGCCTTCGCTGGCGGTCATTCCTGTGCTTGACACCGATAGTAAGAGACATCTTTTGCAAGCCAGGACAGGAGAGACCGAAGAGACCAGCATTGTTTCTTATCTGCGTTCCTTGTCGCCTCTTGCCTGGGAGAGTTACCGCGCTCTGCGAACTGCGCTTCTCCTCTCTACGGCTGGGCGGCCGCCCCAGAAGATTATGGTCACTTCAGCACTGCCTGAAGAAGGAAAAACAACGACAGCTTTACACCTGGCTATTTCACTCGCTCAGACCGGGGCTCGCACCGTGCTTGTCGAGTTGGATTTGCGGCGCCCAGTTCTCTCCAAGATCTTCTCCGTTTCCAGAAGTAAAGGGATGAGCCGGTATCTTTCCAGCGATGTCGAACTGGCATCGCAGGTGGAAAAGACCGGCGTACCCAACCTGTTTCTGATACCAGGAGGCCCCGTTCCTCCTAACCCACCGGAATTGATGGGTTCGGATCGAATGAAGGCCAGTCTCGACGTTCTTTCCGAGTTCTTTACCTATGTCGTTATCGATAGTCCTCCCATCCTCTCGGTTACTGATGGTCTGGTTATCGCACCTTCGATGGACGGGATAGTCCTGGTGATTAATGGAAGCAAAACGCCCAAGAATGCAGTCATTCAGGCGCGAGGACACCTGGACATGGTGGGTGGCCGGGTGCTTGGAGCGTTAATCAACCGGGTCAACTTTAATGGCGGTGGCTACGGTTATGCTTACCCCTATTACCACGCCTACGGAGTGTCTGATATCGGATCAAACATAGGCAAAGGCTGAATCAAACCGGGAGACTCAAATGAAAAGGCTAGCAATCCTGTCAGCAATTCTGATACTTGGTTCTTCTCCTCTGGCGTTTTCCCAGGTCGAGGGAGTGAACCCTCCTCAGGCCGAAACGCCGAATCGTACCCAGACTGAGGAGTGGAACCAGAAAATTAACAGTATGAGTTCTCTCTTTAGCGGCAGCGGGGAATACCGCCTGGGACCTGGAGACCTGATCGAGATCTCCGTTTTTGGGGTGGATCGCTTTAATCACACGCTGAGAGTCAATTCGTCCGGATTAGTGAAGGTACCACTGGCGGGCGTAATCGAAGTAGGAGGGTTGACGCCTGCCGAGGTCGAGGTAAGAGTGGCCGATATCTTGCGTGAGGATCTAATCAAAGATCCCCAGGTATCGGTCTTTGTCCGAGAGTACCGTTCACAGCCGGTCTACATCATTGGGGCCGTCAATAAACCTGGCCAATACCAGATCACTCAGCAGATTCACCTCATTGATGTCATATCGATGGCAGGAGGGTTGGCGGACAGTGCTTCCCACGAGGCCACGTTGCAGCGCAAAGTGCCTGTCGAGCCCGGAAGCAATACACCACCTGAAACAGTCCGCATTGACCTCGAGAAGCTCCTTGTCGAGGGAGACCTCTCCCTCAATGTTCCCGTTCAGGGAGGAGATGTCATCAATATCCCGGAAAGGGTCGTCGACGTCTTCTATGTGGTTGGAGAGGTTGGCAGGCCCGGAGCTTTCCAGCTTCCTGAGGAACAGGATCTCTTGATCAGTCAGGCCCTGGCACAGGCGGGCGGTCCCGTCAAGACAGCCAAAGCCGACAAGGGGATTCTGGTGCGTTACGATGAAGAAGGACGGCGTCAGGAACTGGCGGTTGATTTCAAAGATATTCTCGAGGGTAAGAAGCCAGACTTTCGCGTCATGCCCAATGACGTCATCTTTATTCCAGGATCGACCTTCAAAGACATCGGCTACGGACTCCTGGGCGTAATTCCACAAACCTTCGCACGAGTTCCTTACGTTGTCACTCGATAAATCGTTTTGATTACGCACTGATATGCGACAGTCTCTGGGATCGCAAGATAATACCGTACCCGTGGGAGCATCCGATCCTTCGCTTCTACCAGTGGTCGG
>DATGOF010000448.1:0-4852 GCA_035306285.1 Acidobacteriota bacterium
AGGGTACCCAGACCAACCGGCCAGGATTTTCGAACGAAGTTCCTCCAGTTCCCTTTGCCATGAAGGCGAGCTGGGTGGATGGCCCTCTCGAACAGTAGAAAATTTGTGACTAAACCCACTCCAGTAGCTACCAGGTATGCGGAGGCGACCGCAATGAGCCGACCGCCCATTAGAAGCAAGATTATTCCAACTATAGTTTGCACCAGAAAAACAGCAAAGATGTTGAGACTTGCCCAGTACAGTTTCCCGTGCGCCTGGAAGACGATATTGAGCGCCAGATTCAGGGAGTGAAGAAACATCCCGATCCCCAGGATTGCCAGCGCTACCCTCGCTTCGTAGGTCTCCGGAAGGATCATCGCCAGACCAAAGACCCCCATCAGCAGGAGAACTGTCAGGATTAGTTTGAGACGAAAAAAGAGGCCCGAAATCAGGTGAGAATCATCCCGTTGACTGGAGATCTCTCTAAGGGCGGCATTGTGCAGGCCCAGGTCACCTCCGATCAAGAGCATTTGAATGATGCTGAAGATGAAAGAGAACCTCCCAAAATCTTCGGGGCCAAGGTAGCGCGCTACAACGATCAGGTAGCCAGTCTGGAGGAGCAGAACTGACCCGAGCGCCAGCATCTGCGCAAGAGCATTCCACGCGATCATTGAAACAGACCCATGGAAGCATAGATATGGTAGAAGACTTCCCAGGGTGCGCGGTCAAACACGAGCGCCGGAAAAAGACCTCCAAAGATTCCCCAGAAAAGACTGTAGGCAGCTGCCAGGCAAAAGAGACCTGGTCGAATCTGGCTCGGAAGAGAGATTCCTGTGATAAGCAGGGGAAGCATGGGAACCAGATACCGAGACGAAAACCCGGTCCCTCCGCCCCAGCCTGCATAGAGAGCATGTACCAGAAAATATGCAATGGCGGGCAGATAAAGAGCTCCTCCTTTACGAAAGCTCCAAACGCCCCATGCCAGTAGGGGAAAGAATGGAAAAAGTCCATCGCGGGGATGGAAAAACGTCCCAACCAGGCCAATCACAGGTTTGGGGCTGGCTCCCGAGTGGGTTCCTACGTGAAACAAGCTAAAATGCGACACTTCCTGAAACAGGTACTGGGTGACGAGAAAAGCCGTGAGAAGACCGGCACCGGAAGAAGCAGCCAGCACAGCCCCCTGAAGCCGGTTACCCTTGAAGAAATGGACCACTCCCATGGTGAACGGAACCAGTGCGAAAGGATACTTGATCACCGATCCAAGAAACCCGAGTACGAAGGAAGCCGCCGGATGAGAAAAGAACAAAAGGCCGATCCAGATCGCCAAAATCCAGGGCTCCGTCCATAGATCTCGAGAGTAGCAGAAGAGGGACGTGCCAAGAGCCAGTAGTAAGACACGCGCTATCGTCCCCTGAGGGTTCTCCGCTGGGTGTGTCCTTTCGAAAACTTCCCAGGCACCTCGCAATCCCAGCAAGGCCGCAGCGATCGTCAGCAGAATACAGGCTGACTCTACCCAACGAGACCCTGCAAGAGGCCATACCAGGGCGGCTAACAACAGCGAAAAAAACGGGGAGTGAGTGGGAAGTTGCCGTCCTGTCTCGTCGGTGTCAACGTGACGATCAAGTTCGACACCGCGGAAACGTGCACCGGCGTCCCATCCTCCCTGCATCGCCCGGTCGTAGTTATTACGAAGGTCAAAGTCGCGGTCAAGAATCAGACTCTGTACGGCCGTCAAATAGTGAGGGGAGTCGCCTGACAACACCATCGGCCGGCTGATGATAAAGCGGCCGACCCGGAGATGAGCGATTCCTTCCATTTGCTCAGGCTCACGGGGACCATGCACCAGGGAACCAACGAGATAAAGAACGGCAATCAAGAGAAGGAAGCGAGCCCGCGTTACTAGTGGCATTCGTGTGTACTCGGTCGTGCTTCACAGGTGACGGCATGATGATACTATACGCACACCCTGAATAGGGTCCCGGTGTCTCCATTTGGCGACCCCCTGACCATTCCAGTTAAACCATTGGGACGTGACCTTGAAAGGTTATCGACTTGCAGCCGGAGCGATTCTTGCCTTCGTTATTGCTGCTGCGGCCGTCTACCTCAACATTGCTTATGCCCTCTGGCTCGCCGCCCTGGCGGCGATCAGCTTCGTCCGACCTGTCGCCGGCATTTCAGTTCTTTTCTTCGCGATTTCTGTCGATTTCGCTGCACCTATGGCGGGAGGCATTTTTGTCTCTTACTCCGAACTCCAGCTAGCTGTTTGCCTTGCTGCATCGACATTCGCGTTCAAGGACTTGAATGGCGTGGACTGGCGACCACTCAAATGGGGGCTTCCTTTCCTCGCAGCTGTCCTTATTTCCAGCATGATCCAGCTACCGCTCTACAAAGTCCCATTCCACTTGCTTCGAATCGCCGAGCTGTTTGTAGCCGCCACACTGAGTGTCAATCTCCTCGTGAGAAGCCACCTGATTTCAGAGAATCCGCCAGATCTTTTCAAGTGGTCGATCGCGGCTGCTGCCCTGTTTTATTCCAGCACAGGTCTTTTTCAGTTTTTGTTCCTGAAGGAGTCGCGAATTTTTTCCTTCTTTTCTAATCCGAATCAGTTCGGCGGTTATCTCATCCTTTTACTACCTTTCTGCCTGGTGTTCTTTTTTGCCGGAGCCGGCCGTGACCGCCGGGTGTGGGGCTATCTCAGTTTCTTGACGATTTCGGCTTCGTTGTTGACTCTCTCTCGAAGCGCCCTTTTGGCGACTCTCATTTCCTCGGCTTTGATCCTGGCTATTCAGTGGAAGAGGATGACCTGGCGCCTCGCCGTTACTGCTGTCAGGGACTTTCTCCGTACCCACTTAATGCTCATCGCTCTTCACGCGGTCATTGTGGCGGGTGCGATTGCATGGATGGCCTTTTCACCGACCACCCAGATGCTTCTAGCAGATCTACGGGCAAGGAATATGGGCGGCATCCTGGAAGCCTTCAAGAACTCTCGCTGGCCCTATTTCGTGGTCGGAATTGAAATCTGGAAAGACTACTTATGGACGGGGGTTGGACCCGGGCGCTACCAGGAAGTGCTCGTCGAGTATCAAGACGTCATCGAATCCTTTCGAGGCCGGATTACGACATTTGATTACTTCGTGCGCTGGCTTCCTGTTCACGTTCACTCCCTCTACCTTCAGTTAGGTGTGACTTTTGGGATTCCAGGCCTGGCCGGCTTCCTCTGCTTTGTGGGTTCCGCTCTCGCCGCTCTGCTTCGCAGGCTACGAACTTCACCCTGGGCACTGGCGGGTACAGCTATGTGGATCGGCTTTCTGATTCACAACCTACTCGATGTCACGTTTCCGAGTCTTGCCCTGGAAGTTGGGATGCTGCTGGGAGCAAGTCTGGCCGGTTGCTCCTCACCGGAACCACCAAGCGAGACTCAATAGCGAATCATAGGCGACCCCTTGCGGGGGTCGGTATTTCTCCTGCTTCGAGATACTCGTCCTCGCTGCCGATCGTTTCGATCTTTAGCCGTCGGCCGTCCAGGATGCTGCGCGCGGCGGCCATCCCCATTTCCAGTGAATGATCCTGATTGTTGTACCGGAAGCGCCCGGGACGGCCAATGTAGAACAAGTTCTGAAACCGATCCAAATAGCCTTTTATGATCGAAAGGTGCTTTTCGTACTCTAAATCATAAATGGGATACACATTCTCGAGCCGCGCATGATAGATGTTACGCACCTCCCGGCGGCTAAAGAAGCCCAGCTCCTGAAAAAATGGATAGGACTCCTCAAACAGCGTTTTGGCATCCAGATTCCAGATGCGATCACCCTCAAAGCAAAAATACTCCACGAAAAGTGACGTCTTGCCGGGAGGAGACATGTGCGGGCTAAAGTTCTTCATCTCACTCACGCGACCAAATGGAATGCGCTTTTCAGGAAAATAAATCCACTGATCCGGAGTAACCGACTCTTTGTCAAGAGTTAGGAAGAGATAGATCTGACTGCGGAAACGAAGGTTCGCCGCCGCCTGCTGCACGGGTAAGGGCGGGGGAGGATCTAACAGTTGAACGAAAGCATTGATTGGAATACTTTCTATCAGGTGCTCAGGCTCTACGACGTACGTCTCTCCCTGTCGAGAAAAGTGAACCCGGGAAATTCGGTTCTGATCATGTTCGATCCGAACTGGCCAGGATTCGAGATAAACGGGGACATTTTGTCGCCGCAGTTTTTCTTCGATCGTTTCGTAAATCAAGCCGGTTCCGGTAACCGGATAGTAGAAGCTGTCAGCCAGACTTTTCGGTGAATCCACATCCTTCTGGCTAACAGCGGTACGCAGGGCGTTACGGGCGGCGCTCAAAAAGTTTAGTCCTCGGATGCGCTGGATCGCCCAGTCCGGGTGAATCTGAGAAGCAGGAATGCCCCAAATCTTTTCGGTGTAATTGATCATGTTGAAATGACCGAGACTCTTTCCGAAATGTGCGACGATGTAATCCTCGAAGGAGCGGATTGGTCGCCTGACTACTCCGTACTGGATCCGTGCCTGCACGTAATCCAACATCATCCGTGATGCCCGCCGTATCCCGATTTGACCGAGCGCCTGCCGTATCCGGATCGGGTAGTGATAGAACTTTCCATCAATGTACTGGCGGGTACATCTTTCTACTCGAATCCACCGCTCATCGAGGAGGCTCTCAATGAACTGGTAGAGTTTGGGATTCTTGGAAAAGAATCGATGCGGACCATTGTCGGTGAGAAAAGTGTATTCTTCCTCCTGGAAGCGATATGTCTTGGCTAAACCTCCAACGGCCAGTTGTTTCTCATGGATCTCAAGAGGATATTTCTCTTTCGCCAAGGTCATGGCTGCCGCCAGTCCAGCCGGACCGGCGCCTATG
>DATGOF010000449.1:0-3349 GCA_035306285.1 Acidobacteriota bacterium
GATCGATCGCAGTTTCGCTGGCTGAGCGTGGAGCCGGTCTCTGTCTGACCGGTCGTAACCAGGAAAGGCTCAACGAACTGGCGGATTGTCTTAAGAAGCGAAATGCCTCGGTCTGGTTCGCAGCAGCTGACCTTATTCATGACGAGGAAGTTCGGCGATTGGCGGATCGCATTTGCAATGAGCTCGGGCGTCTCGACGTCCTGATTCACTCAGCTGGAGCTATTGTTAACGGGGAAATGTCGCGAGCCTCGGTCGATGACTTCGATTATCAATACCGCATCAATGTTCGAGCTCCCTTTCTTCTGACCCAGATTCTGTTGCCCCTTCTGAAAGAGAGCCGGGGGGAGGTGGTCTTCATCAACTCGAGTGCGGGGCTCAGGGCAGTGCCCGGTGCAGGCCAATATGCAGCCACAAAACATGCCCTGAAAGCAGTAGCCGACGCCTTTCGTGCCGAAGTGAACAGCGACGGAGTTCGCGTTTTGAGCATTTACCCGGGCAGGACGGCGACCCCTATGCAGGCAAGCATCTGTGAGATGGAAGGAAAACCCTACCATCCTGAGTTGTTGATTCAACCGGCTGATGTGGCTCTTCTGGTTGTAAACGCACTGGAAACGCCGAGGTCGGTTGAGATAACAGACCTCAGCATGAGGCCCATGGTTAAGTCTTATTGAGCGATTCAATGTTGCCACTGACTCGCACACATTTACTCGAAGGCTTAAGAAACCCGGCTCAGTTCGGGCAGCGCGCTTTTCGATATCTCGTGCGCAACGCTGTGGGGACGATTACACGCGTCGAAACGGATGCTCCCGTAGCTGCTTTGACATTTGACGACGGTCCCCACCCTGAGTTTACGCCTCGTCTGATTCGCCTTCTCGAACGTTTCGATGCTCGGGCGACCTTCTTTATGCTTGGCCAATCGGCGGCGCAGTACCCAGAAATAGTAAAGAGGGTGGCAGAAGCAGGGCATGCCATCGCCAATCATACCTTTGACCACCCGTCCTTTCCATTGATTACACGCGAGGAGCGGCTCAACCAGCTTCGTAGCTGCCGGGAGGCGTTAAGCCCCTACGAGCAAAAGCTCTTTAGGCCTCCTTATGGCGAGCAGAGTAAAGCCTCGCATTTCGACGTGACACGTCTGGGATACAAGGTGATTCTCTTTGATGCTCATGCCGATGACTGGTTTGAACCTGACAGCGAAAGGATGACGCAACTCCTGCACAATCAAGTACGGCCGGGTTCAATCGTATGTTTGCATGATGCGATCTACTGGCATCGATTGCCTTCCCTCGTGCCTCGTTTGGCCGAGAGGCCCCTGGTAGATAGAAGGTCAATGCTGAAGGCCCTTGAGAAATATCTAGAAAAGGCCGCCCGCCGTTTTCGTTTCGTCACGGTACCGGAACTGTTTCGCTACGGCCGACCTCGCCGCGTGGATTGGTATCGAGTGACTTCACCAGGATCTACTGGATCTGCAGAAAATCGGGGGTAACTCATCTGTAAATAGGGGAATCAGTATGTGGGGAGAGTCCAACAGCAAGTGGGGAGAATCCATCAGTAGGAGAGGTGAACGGATTCGCCATGAAAACTTTGGAGGATATCGACCTCAGTGTAGTGATTCCCTGTTACAACGCGGAAGCGACTATCAGTGAGCAACTGGATGCACTTGTTAATCAACACTGGAAACATGGTTGGGAAGTTGTCGCTGCTGATAACGGCTGTACGGATCATACGATGGAGATCGTGCGCAGCTATTCCCGAAAGCTGCCACTTCGGATCGTGGACGCTTCTGCTCGGCGGGGCCAACCGTTTGCCCTGAATATGGGCGCTGAAGCCGCCCGGGGACGGTCGTTGGCCTTTTGTGATGCTGATGACGTGGTCGGAGAGGGCTGGCTGGAGGCGATAGGCAATGCCCTTCAGAAGTATTACTTCGTCGCTTGTAGAATCGAGTTCCGGAGGCTTAATCCCGAATGGCTGTGTGCCATTCGAGGTTGCCACCAGCAGGAACGAGGTCTCCAGATGATCTGGTACCCTCCCTACCTTCCCCATGCGGGAGGCGGCACTATCGGTGTCCGTAAGAAGCTCCATCGCTGGGTTGGAGGATTTGACGAGTCGCTTCCTTATCTACACGACACAGATTTTTGCTTCAAACTCGAACTGGCCGGTTTCAACTGTCATTTCGAGCCAAGCGCCTTGATACACGTTCGCTTCAATCAGGATGGGGAGAGAGAGTTTAGACAGGCTCGCCGTTGGGCCGAATACAATGTGAAAGTCTACAAACGTTATCGGAACCTGCTCGGCATGAAGGCCGAGCGACCGTGGAGCCGGTATCTGAGACAGTGGCCGGGACTTATCCAAAAGTTAGTGACTGCTAAGGACACCAAGCGTCGCAGGTTGATGTGGTCTCTCGGCTGGCATATCGGACTCCTGGAAGGCAGCATCAAATACTTTGTCGAGCCGGTGCCCAGATGACGGGATGAGTATGTGTCTTGTGGGCAACTGAATCAGCATGAATGACCGAGAAAAGATTCGCCTGAGTGTGGTGATTCCCTGTTACAACGCAGAAGCTACGATAGGAGAGCAGCTGGAAGCCCTCACTCGCCAGAGTTGGTCCTACCCCTGGGAAGTGGTGGTCGCAGATAACGGCTGCACCGACAATTCCATGCAAGTCGTAAGAAGCTACGCTGATCGTCTTCAAATCCGAATCGTGGATGCTTCAGATCGGAAAGGACAGCCCTACGCTTCAAACGCAGGAGCAGCCGGAGCTCGAGGAGAGTACCTCCTCTTTTCTGATGCCGATGATGTTGTCGGAGACGGTTGGCTGGAAGCGATGGCGAATGCGCTTACCGAACATGCGTTCGTGGCCTGTCGGATTGACATGGCGCGATTGAACTCGGAATCGGTCCGTGCCGTATACGCGAACCATCCCCAGGAACGAGGACTGGAACGGATCTGGTATCCACCCTATCTCTACCATGCCGGCGGCTCCACGCTGGGGATCAGGCGGTTCGTGCACGAAGCTGTCGGTGGCTATGATGAGACGCTGGCCTACGTGAATGACGCGGAATACTGCTTTCGAGTTCAGCTGGCTGGCTATGAACTCCACTTTGTTCCCGAGGCTGTTGTACATGTTCGCTTGCGTAGCGACCCACGACAACAGTTTAGCCAGGCCCTCACCTGGGCTGAACACAATGTCAAAGTCTATAAACGCTATAGGCAGTTAACAGGCCAGCGTGTGAAGCATCCTTGGAGACGCTATCTGCTTCGCTGGAAGGGCCTGCTGAAGAGGAGCCTGCAGTTCCGGAGGAAAGATAGAAGGGCTGGTCTTTATTGGGCGCTGGGCTGGCAAATCGGT
>DATGOF010000450.1:0-4086 GCA_035306285.1 Acidobacteriota bacterium
AAATAGCGCTCGTCTCTTCTACCTGTCCAAAGAAATCGGCCGGCACCGCCAGATGGCCGTCCCGATCACCAATCACTCCCCCGACATCAAGAACCGACTTTGGTTTCAGGATCTTCAATATTTCCAGGGCAAGCTGGTAGCGTTGGTAGAGGTCAAACGGAAGTCCCAGGCAAAGCTCCTCTCGTGTGGCCGGCAGATCCATTGCTTCAGTGCGGCCAACGTAGACCTTTGGACCTCCAGGAAACAGTTCAAAGAAGAGATGATGCCCCCCGGGCGGCACCAGCAGGTTATCGATGTCTACCTCATAGACCTGCTTTTCGGAGAAGAGGTGGAGATCTTTGACGACATAGCTGTTGAAGCGAATTCTCAGAGTCGAAAAATGTGGCGAAACCACGATATTCAATCTTAGCGTGAGCCGGCGAGGCTCGGGCGTAGGATTCAGCAGGTAAAATGTGGCCGGATTCGCGACCATTTCCCTTGTCCCATTCTTCAGTTCACCCCACCCGTGCCGCGGCAATAGAACGAGGTCGTCCATATTGCCGGTGATGTCGGGTTCCTCTGAAAAGTAATCGTGCTGGAATATCCTTAATTTATCGGTTATCTGAGAGCCGCGGCGGGCTGCCAAGAACTGAAAATTATACGGTTCTACTGAGAAGCGGAAACGGACTTCCATGCCGAATCGGCTCAAACGATCTATCCAGAAGGATGGAGGCCGTTCGTAAAAATGCGTTTCCTCCTTTCGTGAGAAGAAGAGAGGGTCGGGTGTGGCTCCCACCAGGATTCCTTCAGGCCGAAGCAATCGAACCGCTTCAGTCAAACAGCTTACCGGGTCAGAGAGATGTTCCAGAACATCGAACAACGTGACGACATCGAAGCTTCCACTGGGAAGGGGGAGCTGATGAGCATTGGTCTGGAAGAGGAAGGGGCGAAAAACGGGTTCCTGACGGAGGGCGTAGCTGCTGACATCGCACCCAAAGGCTTGATATCCGCGGTTTCTGGCTTCAGACGGCAAGTAACCGAAAGCGCATCCAATATCGAGCAGTCGTCCCTGCGGACGAAGAGTCTGGATCAGGCTCAGCCAGGCAGTCCAATCAGGATGAGCCGCAGCGTATCCCTCCGGAGGGTATCCGCTGGTAACACCGAAATAGTAATTCCTGTCATAGAGATCCTTGCTGCTGTGGCTACTTCTCAAAGTGGTCTCTTTCACGGCTACAACTCCGCGCCCCGCTTTGCCGGGCGACTCCGTAGCATATTGCCGAAATTCCGCCGTATTGTCACACGGCCGCCTGGATTTCCGAAGATTCGATCGCTCACAACCCCTGAAGATAGCTATTTTCCTGTCAAAATCGGGTTGTCTTCACTTTCTGAATCCGATATTATCGCCATTTGAACTCAACGACTTGTATCTGATTGAGTTTTGAACAGTTTCGTAGCGGCAGTTAGAATCTGAGAAAAATATGCGACTTTCCTGCAGATCGAGCATCTTTTTACGTCGTTATCTGCAGGAGCTGCATGTTCTTGGGGTGTAACTCAACAAAAGTCGGTGGGATCGAGCATCTGGGGTCCCGGCTGATTCAGAAACGGAAAGCTAGATAACAATGCAGGTTCAATATCGTGTACTCAAGTGTGTCGCTAATTGAAAAAGGAGGAGACTTAATGAAACGTTTCAAGTTAACAATCATGCTCACGGCGATCCTGCTGGCGATTTCGCCGCTCGCGCTGGCGCAGGGGACTAATGGTTATAACAACCATGTCACCCAGCTACAGAGCAAGAACGTGCCGGCTGGAACGGTTGTTGAGCCAGGTTCCCAGTTGTTATTCGTCCTTGATACTGGTTTCAATGCCGCGGCTGAGTTGGGTGACGATCCCAACTTTAGTTCCCAGAGCGTCAGCGAACTGGGAGGTCCCGATGGTGCACTGTTCCAGAACTTCATCAGCATCACCAATACCAATCCTTCACAGTCGGTTACGGTGCACTTCCGTTACTTCAACTCAAATTGTACCGATATCATCGACTTCCTGGTGCTGTTGACCTGTAACGATACGCTGCTGGTGGATCCGTTCAATCTTCAGATTCCTGGAACCCAGTTCAATGTTCGGTCCCGGTTCTTCGGTTCAACCGCTACGACAGCGGCACTCTCGGCTATCCCGGCTTCGCAGTTTGGTGACGGTCGTTTTCTGCTGTTCGTGACGGCTTCGGGAGATCCCACAAATGATGACGATATTGCCGACACGCACTTCCCGTATGAGCTGTGGGTCGACAAGTTCGGCAGCCGTACAACTCCATCTGACTGCGACGGCGATTCCACTGCCCAGGTCGGTGTGAATCCTGGTATCAACAACAACAACCTGCACATCTTGAACGCGAGTGCGGTTGCTTTCGACTACCTGACCGGCTTCCACAGCGTGGCGATTCCGACCGGGCTGCTGGCTGGTGATCTGCCACCAGGTGCCAACGACTTGGCCTACGGTGTGACCGCCTTCACACGGCCCTCGGTTGACCTGACTCTTGATCCTGAAGACGCTCAGAGCTTCTATCAGGAGGGTACGGAGTTCTCTGGAGATGGTGATGGGCCGCAATTGCCGCCATTCACTATCTTGTCCGGGTCAGAAGATATTGCTGTGGGCAACGGAACTGTTGTCAACAATCAATACTACCTGCGAAATGACGTCCACGGTGGAGACATCTGGCCGTTCATCAGCTACGATGCAGAAACTGGTGACTTGACAGGTGCCGTTTCCATGGGAGGCGCCCTGAGCTGGACATTGTTCCCGGTGCAGGGAGTCGTCGATGGTGCTCTGCCGACTCAGCAGTTTATTAACTTCGTCTCGATCGTCGACGACTACAATGGTTCCGGTAACCCGGGTGGTGGATTTGCTGATCGTTCTTACGGTCTCGACTCTGCCGATACCTTCTATCGCCTGACGGTCTTCAATAACGACGAAGAAGCTCTGACGGCTGAGGAAGTCATCATCTCGCCGCCGCCTCCGGGACAGGTGCTCGAGATTCTGGTCCGCTGCATCAATGCCTTCACCTTCACAGGCGATCCGCTCGGCTTCAACGACGGTGTCCCTGTGCTTCAAACGGGTAACTATGCTGCGGTCGCCAATCTCGGTGATTTCAGCGTAGCTGACCTGTTCGATGTCGGTGGCGACCCGGTAGCCAACTTCCTGGCTGAACCGGTCGATGTCGACTCCGAACTCGGTCCCGGTTGGGTGCGTTTCGACCGCACAATCACTGGACCGCAGGAAGGTGGAGTCTATGATGGTGATCGGCCCAGCTTCGCCACCTTCGGCCAGAATGTGGTTCGTTTTGAGGGATTTGGTCTCTCTTACTTCCTGACCACCTCAGCTACGAACTACGTTGCTGATTAACCTCTAGGCCGGTCACGGTCTATACAAGAAAGAAAAGGGGAGGCAGACTCTAAAATCTGCCTCCCCTTTTCTGTATCAGCTCGCTTCATCATGACCAGTAGACCACCCGTCTTTCGCCTTCTGCCTCTAGTTCTAACGATGGCCTGCTTCCTCTCAAGCAGCCCATTCATCCTGGCTGGTAGTCCCAGTGAGGGGATCAAGATCAATCAAGAGCGCGAGGCCTGGATTCCTTCGCCACGCAACGATTATCAGATTCTCCATCGGGAAAACGATCTCTACGTGATCTGGGGCAGCCCGGAAAAACAGCGAATTCGTCTTTTCCTGAGTCGGATTGATCTGGCTGATTTTGAGGTCAGGAGCTCGGTGCAATTCCCTCTCCCCGAGATGGATGGCGACCAGGTCGCTCCTGGCGCTGCATGGCACGAAGAGCGACTAGAGTTAGTTTGGATTGTCGGTAGTGGCCGGGGGCAGAATCGGGTGTTCTTTGTGCATTTTGGCTCCTGGGCACCAGATGATGAAGAAGTTCACTTAGAGACCGTTGAGCGGTATGGCACCTTTCTTTCCGTGCCGAGGATTGTGAGTACGACACATGGAGTGTACGTGGTCGGCGTTTCTCAGGAGAAAGGGGACAGGGCTCGCAGGTTGAGGCTTTATAAAAAGAGCGAGTCGGGCTGGAAACCTATCGACGCTTTTCAGGATCCGGGGACGGCC
>DATGOF010000451.1:0-6223 GCA_035306285.1 Acidobacteriota bacterium
TCGTCTCTTTCCTGCACTACGACATCGGATTTTTCGATCACGAAAGGAACAGAGTGGAACCAGCGCAGAATCCCTTCGCGCCATAAAAAGTGTTAACTATGTGTCCAGAATAAACTGTAAACCATCTGTCCGGAACGGACCCGCTGTTTCTTGGTGGAGGCGGTGGGAATCGAACCCACGTCCGAAAGTCTTCCACGATAAACTCTACATGCTTAGCTGGTTTGCTCATTTACCGTGGATCAGCAATCGAAACCAGCAAAGTGACTGATCCAAGGTCCCCCAGTAAGTTCTCAACGGCACCCTGGAGAAACCGGTTACCGTCGAAAAGCCCGCTAGTATGACGTCTCTACCTGCCTCACGGGCCCGACAAGCGAAACGGCTACGTTAAATTACGCAGCGAGTGGTAACTGTTCGTTGGCAGTTATTGGTTTTGCCATTTTTACGAGCATGGCACCTCGACATGCATTTACCGCTTCATCACTTCCGTCGAAGCCAGATCGCCCCCTTTTCAATTCACTTTCTTAAGATGCCGTTGGACAGGGAACAGTTGCAAGAATTCTCGGAAACTGATCGATCAGTCAACCCTTGAACGCCTCGCAGCGATATCCGAGCGTAAATTCCTTCTGGCCGTCCAGTCTGTCCAGATAAAAGCATACTACAGGCAGCAAGAAGCAAAAAAGAACCAGACTGGCCAGTTCGAGAGGAAAGAAAACTACACGCTCCCACCCCTTTCGGGGTTGAAATATCGTTTTAGGAATATAGGTCAGCCGGTGCCCCAGATAGTGGAAGTAACCCCCCATAGGCTCGATCCGGCAGTCTTCGAACCCGGCAGTCCTAAAAAGCTCTCTTAAAGAATATTGCGTGAATCGATAATAGTCGTGCGGCTTCTGATGCTCGTGCCAACCCTGAGGAGCCGTCAGCAGGAGTTTTCCTCCAGGTTTCAAGATTCTATAGAACTCCCGAACGACTACGTCCGGCTTCCTGACATGTTCCAGAACCTGAATGTTGAGAACCACGTCTACCGAATTGGCCCTAAAAGGAAGGGCTTCTAAATTGGCCCGCACATCGATTCGCGAGTAGTCCCATTCTGGATCGCCGACAGCCAGATCCACTGCCAGGTAACGTGCTTCCCGAAAGTGTGCAGCGAAACGGACCTCTCCGGCTCCAGCATCCAAAACGATTGAGGGAGCCGATATTTCTCTGGCCATTCTGGCGACAAATTCTTGTATCGCGAACTCCAGAGGATTGATCCGCCGCTTCAGGAACTCGGGAAACCGCTGGTAGACTGCCTGGTAAAATCCTGACATAACTGTCATGCTACCAACATTTGAAGTCCCAATCTGGTCCTGTTATCTAGAAATCCAAGATTGTAGTTTGCCGGGGGTTCATAGGCTGCTAAAGGAGATACGCGATGTTGAAAGTGGGACTGACAGGTGGAATCGCCTGTGGAAAAAGCTATGCACTGCGTTGTTTTCATAGCCTCGGCTCCTATACTATCGATGCGGATGTCCTGGCTCGCCAGGTGGTTGAGCCCGGACAGCCTGCCTATCAGCGGATCATCGACGAGTTCGGTAAGGAGATCCTCGATTCGGAAGGCAAAATCGATAGGGCCAGACTGGCTGACATTGTCTTCAGAGACGAGCGAGCCCGTCTGAAACTCAACGCAATCGTTCATCCCCCAATTCTTGAGGAAGAAGCTCGCCTGATACGTGAGATCGAGGCGCTGGGAAGTCAGGCCCATTCTCCAATGATCGTGACCGACGCGGCTTTGATGATTGAAGTGGGTTCGTACCGGCGTTATGACTTCGTGGTGGTGGTCTACTGTCCTCCCAGTATCCAACTCCAGAGGTTGCTTCGTCGCAATGATATGGACGAAGAAATGGCTCTTCTCAGGATGCACAGCCAAATGCCGCCCCTTCAGAAAGTCAAGTATGCTGACTTCGTGATCGAAACAACCGGCAAGATGTCGGACACCGCCAAACAGGTAGAGCAGGTCTACAGGGAGTTACTCAATCGGTACGAGGAGAGGCTCTCGGCATAGAATTCGGTCTTAGCCGCAGCCGCGGAGGACACAGAGGGGGTGAGATGCTGTTCTGCTGCACTTGACGCGCACCCTTAGGATCGGTCTTCACCAACGAGACGCGGAAGACACAGAGGAGATTCTGCGCTTTCAGCCTCGCTTGAGCGAAAACCGCAGGACGGTCCAGAGGATTCGTAGCCCTGCCCTAATCACTCCCTCCACCGTACCACTAATCTTCGATTTTCCGGCCAGCCTGTCCTCCCACGAAACCGGAACTTCGATAAAACTGAGACCGCAGCGAATTGCCTGGATCTGCATTTCAATCGTCCAGCCCCAGCTCCGATCTCTCAACCCCAGGCGCGCCAGGCTGCTCCTGGCTATGCAACGAAAAGGTCCCATGTCCTTGTATGCTGTTCCCCATCGTCGGTTGACGAGCCAGACCGCGAGCTGCGTGCCCCATCGCTGCGAGAGAGTCATCGCCACCTTCCGGGATCGCGCTCCGAGCGCCATTTCATACTCTCCTTCAAGAAGGGGCACCACTAATCGTCCGATCTCCTCGGGGAGGCTGGAACCATCGGCGTCGATGAAAGCCAAAAAATCGGGCCAATCGTCTAGAAGACGAACGGCCTCCATACAGGCCGCGCCATAGCCTCTCTCCGGGACAAAAATTGTCTCAGCACCCGCCTTTTTCGCTTCAAACGCTGTGGAATCGGTCGAACCATTGTCGGCAACTATAATTCGGCAGGATACAGGGAGTTCCCCAATGGTATGGATAAGTCTTTGGACCACGATTCCGACCGATCTCTCTTCATTGAGAGCCGGAATGATCACCCCCAGCCGTCTTAAATGTTCAGGGGCCGTATGGCGAGCGGGATCGTCTTGCAAAACACGCTTCGCCGACAAGCGCGAGGCCATTGTCTCGCCGGAGTGCCCTAAGGATCGAGACGGCCAGGGCCTGCACGGCCCCAAGGACGATACAGGTTTCCGCCCGCTGGAAGGCATTACCCGCGGCCGCTGACGCCAAGGTGTCGAATTCCCCTGGCACACCGGCAGTAGGTTATGCCCCCTGCCCTCCGAACCACGGCGGCTCCCTCCGCCGGCTGTAAGATTGTATTTGGCTCGGTCAAGCTCCATGGACGAGAAGAGCAGCCAGTAGAGGAATCATGATCTCGTGGTGTCCAGTCAGCGCCAATCCGCGTCCCGAGTTTAGGACAGGCCTTCGAACGACGTTCTGAAGGGGACGATAATGCTGAATGAAATCGAGATTGGCAGTAGTGAAGTTCTCCAGCTCCTGGCCTGAATTTCTTACGAGGGACACTGCTTTCAGGAATACTTCGGGCAAGATCACGGCCGAACCAACATTTAGATAGACTCCGCCGCCATTCAGGCACGACACCTGGTGAGTAAAGATTTGGAAGTCAACCTGCGCACAGGCGCCAGTTGCCTGGCCAGAAGCAGCCGGGTGATTATGGATAATGTCGGTGCCGAAAGCCACATGGACAGTTAACGGAATCCCATGCTTTAAGGACTGGCAAAGAAGCGAGTATTCGGCATAGGGAGGCGATTCAGCTATCAGACGCTCGCCTACTGACTCCCCAAGCCCCAGATCTTTTTCTGCACCTTCCAGGATGGCATCATTGATCCACTGACCTGTTTCTCGTACCATCCCAAATGCCCCCGTCCCGAGTTGCTGGTCAACGTCCTCAGAGGTGTGCCCGCTGAGTGCCATCTCGAAATCATGGATGATACCGGAACCATTGGTGGCCAGAGGCGTGACGTATCCGTTTTCCATTAGAGAGGCCAATACCGGCCCCAGCCCGACTTTGACAACATGGCCGCCGAATCCCCAGATAATCGGCTTCCCCAGACGTTTCGCACGCTTGATGGCCGCCACCAGCTCCCGGAGGTCTTTACCTGCGAGTATGTTGGGAAGGCTTTCCAGGAATGCAGTCAAGGAGTTCTCAGAAGGAGTACGAGCCAGATCCTCGATTCTCACTTTGCTCTTCCGCTCATTGAGTGAGTAATCGTTGAGCTGTTCAACTCGGAATCGAGAAAATCTTGACACGGGTTCTCTCCTGAAGGGAACTGATTATCTCAAATGTCAAGCGGGGCGGATACTGGCGGCGACCAGAAAGTTCCGACTTCCTCCACCGAAACTCATCACGTCATGACGGCATCAGGACTTTCCGTAACGCACGGCCGGTATGCGACGCCACCACCTGAGCGACCTCTTCGGGGGTGCCACAAGCCACAACATGCCCGCCCGCCTCGCCTCCTTCAGGACCCATATCAATGATCCAGTCAGCCGATTTGATGATATCGAGGTTGTGTTCAATGACAATGACGGTGTTTCCCCGGTCGACCAGACTGTGGAGAATATCCAGCAGTTTTTTCACGTCATCAAAATGGAGGCCTGTGGTAGGCTCATCCAGAATGTAAATGGTCTGTCCGGTCGGCGGTCGGCTCAGTTCCCGCGCCAGTTTCACTCTCTGGGCCTCACCTCCCGAGAGCGTCGTAGAGGCCTGTCCCAGTGCAATATAGCCGAGACCCACTTCCTTCAACGTGAGTAGTTTCCGCTCAATGGCCGGGACGTTCTCCATTAACTCGTAGGCTTCGTCGATCGTCATCGCCAGAATATCGGCAATACTCTTTCCGCGATACTTGACCGACAATGTCTCTCGGTTATAGCGATTGCCATGGCATGACTCGCACAGTACATATACATCGGGGAGGAAATTCATTTCGATTTTCCGCATCCCTTCCCCGAGGCAGGTCTCACACCGGCCTCCCTTCACATTGAAACTGAAGCGGCCGGGTTTGTATCCCCTCACTTTAGACTCGGGCAACATCGCGAACAGCTGCCGAATAGGAGTGAATACGCCGGTGTAGGTAGCGGGGTTTGACCGAGGAGTTCGGCCGATAGGAGACTGGTCGATCTCGATAACCTTATCGACGTTCTCGATCCCGATGATCTCGTCGTACGGGCCCGGCTCGAGCAATGCGTCGTAAAGATGTCGAGCCAGAGCCCGATAAAGCACTTCGTCAACGAGGGAGGACTTTCCGGCGCCTGAAACTCCGGTCACCGTGATCAGGGTGCTTAGAGGAAAGGTAACGTCGATGTTCTTGAGGTTGTTATGACGTACGCCACGTAGCGAGACCTCAAGCCCATTCCCTTTTCTCCTTTCCTTTCTTGAATCAACCTTCGCCTCTCCACGAAGATAGCGGGCCGTCAGTGATTCATTCGACTCCAGGATTTTCTCCAGGGACCCTTGGGCGACAACATGACCGCCGCGATTGCCGGCGAAGGGACCGAGGTCTATGATGTGGTCGGCGCTGCGTATCGTCTCCTCGTCGTGCTCGACAACGAGAATCGTGTTGCCGAGATCTCGCAATTGCTTCAGGGCTCCCAGCAGGCTGGAGGTATCTCTCGCGTGAAGGCCTATGGACGGCTCGTCCAGGACATACAGGACACCCCTGAGACGAGTCCCCACTTGAGTGGCGAGGCGAACCCTCTGGGCTTCTCCGGCCGATAACGAAATGGCCTTTCGATCCAGCGTAAGGTAGTCCAACCCAATGTCGACTAAAAAGGAAAGGCGCTGCCGAATCTCGCTGAGGATCGGCCCGGCGATCGCTTCTTCTCGCTCACTTAATCGCACCTCCTTGAGCGCCCTCAGGCAGTCCGAAAGAGACATCCTGCTGTAGTCGGCAATCGATCGATCGTTGATCTTTACGGCTCGGGCTTCCGGACGGAGTCTGGAACCCCGGCAGGCCGGGCAATCCCCTTCGGCAAGAAAAGCCGCCAGCTGCTGACGTTTGCGACTGCTCGAGGTATTCTCGAGCTTCTCTTCAAACCACCTGGTGATGCCGGCAAACTGCGATTCATACATGTGCCCCTGGAAATTGAACGGAATCTCTTCCTGGAGTCCGTCTCGAAGGGCTGCCACCATTTCCTCGGGCAAGTCTCGGAAAGGCGTGTCAGAGGAAACCTTGAAGTACCGGCAAAGGGCGTCGGCAGCTGCCTCAAAGAGGTACTGTAGCTCCCGGCTATTCAGCTCCAGTTTGACGCTGGATACGGGCATAGAACGGTCGGACACGAGGCGGTTTAAGTTCGCTCTCAACCGGGTACCCAGGCCGTTGCATACAGGGCAGGCACCGAATCTACTGTTGAAGGAAAAACTCCTGGGCTCGAGCACCGGCACGTCG
>DATGOF010000452.1:0-4080 GCA_035306285.1 Acidobacteriota bacterium
GCGATAGACCAACCCTGAATAGTAGTGGACATCAATCAGTTCGGGAGCTAACTCGCGCGCTCTTTCGATGGACTTCAGAGCCTTCTCGAGGTCCTCTTCCTGGCGGTAGACTTCCGCTAAAAGAGCCACCGCTTGAGCCGTGGAAGGATGTCGCTGTACAGCACCTTCCAGTTCCTGGCGAGCATTGCGAAGTCTCCCCAGATCAAGATAAATACGCCCCAGATAGATTCGAGCCCAGACAAGGCCTGGATTGATCGCCAGAGCTTGACGGAGTTCTGCTTTGGCTTCACCCAGAAGTTCGTACGATCCGCTGACTCGATAGGCAAAACCCAAAAACATATGGGCTTCTCCGGATCGGGGATCGATAGCGACTGCCTCCTTGAAATGTGCGATTGCGTCCTCGATCTCGCCTTCCTGCAGGGCCTTTTGCCCGTACTCCATAGCCTTCGAAAAATTATCGGACCTCTTGTCTCGCTGAAGCGTTTCAGCCTGAGGGACAGCTCCTGTCAGGATAGGTCCGGCGCTAATTCTGGGTGCCGACAGAGCTCCCAGCAGGAAAACAATGAGGAAGGCTACAGGGGACATCGTATAAACACGATCTCTCAGAAATATCTTTCCAGTCAAGTCGGTTGCAGCCAGGAAAGGATCCGTCAGGTCACTTCCCTGTGGGGCCCAAAGCTCTGGACAGGGCTCCTTTATTGATCTATAAAAGAAGCACTTTCAAGATGCAGACACTCATCACATTTAGCCGGCGAGGAAATCGACAAGGATGTTTTGGCGGTAACACAGCGTGTGGCAAGGCTTGCCGAGCCCGGTTACCGGGATTAGCCACCTTTATTTTAGCTTTGACTTTGCTGTCCGCTTTCGTCTACACCCAGGACGAACCCTTTCCCGTCCACGAAACCCGTCCAGTCATTCTAAATGGACCTTATCTTTCGGCTCCATCTGAGGACGGTATCAGTATTGTCTGGATCACCGACACACCCTGTCATTCGAAGGTTCTCTTCGGAACGGATCGATCGCTCAACCAGACGACGCAACCGTCGAAACACGGCTTGATTCCGGTTGACACTGTGCATTCTGTGCGACTAACCGGCCTTGAACCCGGGCAGACCTACTATTACCGGGTTGTTTCGACCAGGGTAGTAAGAATGAAGCCCTACTGGCCGGAGAAAGGGCTCGAGGTTCAGAGTCCCATCTACTCCTTCAGGCTGCCCGATCCATCTCGCCCAAGCGTGTCCTTCAGTTTCATTACTGACACTCAACATGAAGATTTAAATCGCTTGAAGACACACCTGGATTTGGTGGATTGGGAAGGGAGCGATTTTCTTGTCCACGGAGGAGACGCCGTAAGCTGGGTGGAAAACGAAGAACAGCTCTTGTCTCGTTTCCTCGACCCCATCGGCCTCCGGCTGGCACATACAAAACCACTGGTTCTAGCCCGCGGGAACCACGACATGCGAGGGGCCTATGCCCGTCAACTTTATCAATATCTTCCGACGGCAACCGGACAGTTCTACTACGCTTTTAGCGACGGCCCTGTGCATATGGTTGTAATCGATACGGGAGAAGACAAAGCAGACGATACCAACGTTTATGCACGCTTGAATGACTTCAAGGCTTACCGGCAGGAAGAGTTCGAATGGTTTAAGAAGCATGTTGCCGAAAGTGAGGACTGAGAAAAGCTCCTTTCCGAATTGCGGTGATGCACATTCCCACCTGGGGATGGTTGGATGGAGAAAATGACAAATGGACCGAGCTTGCGAACCAGGCAGGTATCGATCTGGTGATAGCCGGGCATTACCATCGTTTTCGAAAAATACCGGTGGGGGAGCACGGAAACGACTATCCGATCCTGGTCGTCGGCCAGGATCAAGTTGCGAAAGTCGATGCGACGCGATCGGAGCTACGGGTTCAGGTCACCGGGCAGGATGGTTCGGAGATCGATTCGTTCGTGCTGTCTCCAAAACTGGCTGCGACGCAGTAATGCAGTATTAAGGAATTCTCGCCGACCAGACCTTTACGACGACGCATCCTGCATCTTCAGCGCAGACGTCCTCCCTGTCCTCTGTCTCTGTGGTTAAAATCGCCGCGCCAGTTCCCGATGACATTGCACTCAGCCCGGTTGCAATCTGATATCCTCTCCTGGAATGGCTAGAATTCATCTCGTGTGGCTGGGACTCCTGTCTCTGGGCCTGCTTCTCACTATGGAAAGTGTGCCGGGCCCAATGGCGTCCGGAGAGTCTCCTTTCCATTTCATCGATGTGGCAGCCGAGGCAGGCATCGACTTCGTTCACGAGAATGGCGCCTCTCCAAAGAAGCTACTGGTTGAGACTTTCGGGTCGGGGCTGGCGTGGATTGATTACGACGGGGATGGCTGGCTTGATCTCTACTTTGTCAACGGAGCAAATCTCGCCAACGGGACCCCCTCGCCAGGCAATGTGTTGTATCGCAATCTGGGTAACGGCAGGTTTGAAGATGTCACACAACGTGCCGGAGTAGCCGGATACGGACAGGCCGGTACGGGCGTAGCGGTAGGAGATGTAGACGGTGACGGTCTACCCGATCTCTTCGTCACGAATTACGGGCCCAATATCCTCTATCGCAACAATGGCGACGGAACCTTTTCCGATTGGACCGAGAAGGCGGGGGTCGCGGGAGGGGAGTACTGGAGTAGCAGCGCAGGCTTTTTCGATTACGACCTTGACGGCGACCTGGATCTTTACGTCGTCAATTATCTCGACTATGACATCGAAGAAGACGAATATTGTGGATTTCGCCGAGAAGGTTATCGGATGTACTGTCATCCTGCTACCTACGACGGCACCCCCGACCAACTTTTCCGGAATAACGGAGACGGTACCTTCACTGAAGTTACCCATGAAGCAGGCCTGTTTAATCCTACCGGCAAAGGGCTGGGTGTGACTTTCGTCGACCTGGACCATGACGGCTACCCGGATATTTACGTGGCCAACGATACCGTTCGAAATTTTCTCTTCAAGAATAATGGCGATGGAACGTTTTCCGACGTGACCTACTCGTCAGGTGCGGGCTACGATCCCAACGGTAAACCTCAGGCCGGCATGGGGACGGACGCCGGAGACATTGATGGGGACGGGTTGTTTGACCTCTTCGTCACCAATTTTTCCGAGGAGCTGAATGCCCTTTACCGAAATACGGGTGATTTCATTTTCGAGGACATTTCGCATGACGGCGATCTCGGTTCTTCTTTCATCCCCCTTGGATTCGGCACGCTGCTGTCCGATTTCGACAACGACGGAGATCTCGACATTTATGTCACGAACGGCCACGTTATCGATAACGTCGAACTTTACAGCCCCCACCTCTCCTATATGCAGACTGATCTTTTGTACGAGAATCTCGGCGGGCGGTTCCGCGATGTCTCCGATAAATCGGGTCCGGTCTTCCGCCAAAAGCATGTCGGCCGGGGTGCCGCGGTTGCAGATTTCGACAATGATGGCGATCTGGATTTAGCAGTTTCTCTGTGTGGCGGGAAGGCGCTCTTGATGCGTAACGAGACAGGAAACAGGAACCGGTGGATTGCCTTCCAGCTGGAAGGAAAGAAGGAGCGCCTAGCACTTGGAGCACGTCTATTTGTCACCGCTAATGGCAAGACACAGGTCAAGCAGGTCACTAATGTTGCCAGTTACCTGAGCAGTAACGATCTCCGCGTTTATTTCGGTCTGGGAAAGGCCAATCGGGTCGACGAGGTAAAAATTCTTTGGCCGTCTGGTAACGAGCAAGTCTTGCGGGAGTTGGATGTCAACCGGCTGGTGCACGTGACCGAAGAGTGAGGTAAGATCCTGTTCCGAAGGTGAACTAACCACAGAGGACCTTTGCGGGGATCTAACCGCAGAGGCACAGCGGGCCAGAGGACCTTTACCCGATCTAACCGCAGAGGCTCAGAGGACACAGAGAAAGATTGCGCTGAAAGCGCACAAGAATCCAAGAGCCTGGGACAAAGGCGAAGCCGTGTCCCAGGCTACCAATTGTCGAGTGCCTTCGGCACAAATTCGAGCCGAAAGGGTGTGCCGAGAGTAGGACAGCCATCTTGGCTGT
>DATGOF010000453.1:0-9628 GCA_035306285.1 Acidobacteriota bacterium
TCACCTCGCCCTCTGCGGTGTTTCCGTCGATCCTTTCCAACAAGGGAGCCAGAAGTTCAACCACCGGGACCCGATAGGCCCTTGCGAGGGTGATTAGTTTCGGTACTGTCGGCCAGCTCTCCGTTTCATAACGAGTGATGCTGCTTCTTTCCAGAGCAAAACCGGCCACACCGGTGACTTCAGCCAGATCGGCTCCTAATTCTTGAATCGCTCTTGTCGAGATACCGCTGCGCAGTCTAGCTGCGCGAAGATTTTCGTGAAATGCTTTGGCCAGATCACTTCTCTGGTCCATGTCGACCTCCTAACTGACAGTCTGAGACCAGCACCTCATCGAATAGGCTGTCGGATCTCACGTGGCTGCCAACTGTTAATCCAGGTCGGCAAGAACCCCTTCCCTCTCTTGGACCTGTTGAATAGTCTCCGGAATGCCGAAGACGCCGTTTTTCTTTGGAACGCTCTCTTTCGCTTATGAGAGAATATCTCACCTGTTTCATACGTTATTAAGAGACGATTTGTTCGAAGATATTTTGATTTCAGATCTAGTTTTTCGATTTGGCTTTCTGCTCCTTGGGCCGAGAGACACCGCCGAGGTCTCTCTACTTTGAACCTTGGTCTTCTGTGAACCAAATAACGTGGTGCCATCGCCTGATCAAGTCGGAAAATTCCAATCATCCGCGAATGCCTCGAAGGCGCGTCACTAGGGCCCAACTGCACCTTTGAGTTGGCGGGTTTTCTCGTCTTCATTTGAACCTTCCCGCCGCTACCGAGAAACTAATAAAGAAACCTGTTAACGGATCTAGCATCTAATGCGAAAGAGGGAAATAGAATGTTGGAAAGAGTTCAACCGATTCAGCTTATCGAAATGTCTTCTTCTCGGCGCCATGAAGAGAGCGGCGAGCGTAGACTCCTGGTCGCAATTCTCATGCAGGCGATGCGAGATTTCATCGATGGATCGCCTGAAGCCGCTCAATGGTTTCTCTCGGACGAAAGATCACCCGGCAGCCTACGCTGGATCTGCGATATCCTTGAGATCGACCATCAGGTTTTTGTCCGATGGGTACGCGAAGTGACACCGACAGACTCCCCGGAGGGGCGGTATGTCAGTCGGCGTCTTGCTGCGTGCGCGGGCGGATGGTTGGTTGGCAGCGAACCCTGAAATTTACAGATCGGGAGATGAAGCAGAGGTGGTGCGCCTTCTCGTGGAGCGCATCCGCTGTTGCTGCGTCACCCTTTTCAATTACAACCTCAGGGCGGAGGACTACTTCCTCGAAATGACCCCCTCCGTCTGAGGTTTCCTTCATTATTCCAACTGCATCATCGTGATATTCGATAACCGAGATCCCTCCCTTCGAGCAGAGATGGAGGTACCAGAGCATGTGGCAGGCTGAGAGCGAGGCTACCAGAAGTTCCTCCGGGTTATAGCGGGTCGGGTCGCCTCGGAAAGCAGGATCAGAGGAGCCGACGATGGCGGGCTTGCCTTCGATCGAGATCTCATGGTTGCGGGTGTAGCCTTGATACCCGCTGGTCCCTTTTCCTAAGTTTCCGGTCCAGCGTACTCGGACTGAATAGGTATGTTCTTTTGATGACATTGTGCTCGCTATTCCAGCTTAACTTGGTACAACTGCGCAGCCGTCAAAGAGTGCCACCCTCGAGTGATGCTCGAGGTCAGAATGCATCCTTTCCATTTTTTCCATGTGTGAAGATCGGCTTCCTCTTCTCCAGAAAGGCCTGAACCCCTTCTCGGGCATCTGCCGAAATGTAAATGCGGTCGATCAGCTCGGCCTCGAATTCTGAACCCTCTTCAAGGGTTGCAGAACGAGCGAAATGAATCGCTTTTCGTGCCGCTTGAATAGCCAGGGTGGGTTTCTCTGCCAGTTCGAAAGCCAGCGTCAGCGACTCGCGCATAACTCCATCAGGCGGTGTCAATCGGCTTACCAAACCGATCTCGAGCGCCTCTCTTGCTGGAATGACCTTTCCGAGGAGGATCATTTCTTTGGCACGTGCCTCTCCGATAAGGCGTGGAAGACGCTGAGTCCCTCCGCTGGAGGGGAAGACGCCAATATGTACTTCGGGGAGTCCTAGTCGCGTATTGTCAGCTGCGACCCGGAAGTCACAGGCCAGCGCCAGTTCCAATCCCCCTCCCAGGGCCGGAGCCTGGATCGCGGCAATGGTTGGACCTGGAAACTCTTCCAGAGCACCGAAAACCTCGTGTTCGAATCGCGAAGCTTTTTTGCCTTCACTGGGCGAATGCGGAAATTCTCGGATGTCCGCCCCCGCGGAAAAGGCGCGTTGGCCGGAACCAGTGAGAATCAAGACCCTGCTGCTTCCCTCCATTGCAATTTCTCGAAGGGAAGACAGGAGCTTCGATTTGAGTGCATGACTCAGCAAGTTAAGGGGAGGATTGTGGAGCGTCAGGATAGAAACCGCGCCTTCTCGACGGTGCTTAATGCGTGGAACTTCAGTGTCCACAGTTGTTCTCCCGTTTTGGAGGCAGTTCTAGATTCAGGGGGGCCGGCCTGAACAGCTTCAGGTCCATTTCCTTCAAATCGGCTGACACGGGGATTGGAAAATCAGCCAGGTCGAGGATCTGGCTCTTCACGTCGACGCCAGGAGCAATCTCAACCAGCATCGGGCCTTGCTCAGTCAGGCGGAAAACTCCCCTCTCGGTGATATAGAGGATTTGCTTGCCTGCTTGGCGAGCCCGTCTTCCATCAAGAGTCAAGTGCTCAACACTCGATACGAACTTTCGGTGCTTTCCTTCTTGGAGAATGTGTAGCTTGCCGTTCTCGATCTCCAATTGCTGGCCGCCGGCCGTGAAGAATCCGGAAAAGACGAGGCGGCGAGCATGCTGGGTGATATCGATAAATCCTCCCGCGCCGGCGGTGACGTGCGGTCGAGCCCTAAGGCGGCTGACATTGACGCTGCCGTGCATATCTACCTCTAGGAATGAGAGAAAGGCAACGTCGAAGCCTGCGCCCTGGAGAAAATCAAACTGCAGGGGCGATTCCACAATGGCCTGTGCGTTTGCCGCGCAGCCAAACTGAAACTCTCCCAGCGGCATGCCGCCGGTGGCGCCCTGTTCGATGGCAAACGTGACTTCGTGGAAAACTCCTTCTTCCAACAACACTCGAGGCAACAGGGCGGAGACGCCGAATCCTAGATTGGCGAGGTCTCCTTTCGACAATTCCAGGGCAGCTCTCCTGGCAATAACCTTAAAGACGTCAAAGGGAACCGGCTCGAAGCTACTCCAAGGTCGTCGAGTCTCCCCGCTGATCGAAGAATCGTACAGGGTTTGGGTAGCCTGCTGCTGTTCAGGATCAACAACGACCGCGTCAACCCACGCGCCGGGAATCCGGACGTGCTGGGGATTTAACGTGCCTCGCTCTGCCACTCGCTTGACCTGAACAATGACCTTGCCTCCGCAGTTATGCACCGCTAGCGCCTGTACGACTGAACCCAGGTAAGCACCTTCATGCTCCATACTGATGTTCCCATCCTCATCTGCGGTAGTTCCTCGGACGATTGCGACATCAAGGGGAAAGGATGGGTAGAAGAGCCATTCCTTTCCCTGGAATTCAACCACTTTGACGAGATCTTCTCGAGTAATAGCATTCATTCGTCCTCCTTCGATACGCGGATCGACGAAGGTGCCCAGACCGATTTCAGTCAACACACCGGGCCGCTTACCGGCAATCTCTCTGTGAAGATGCATGAGAACTCCAGAAGGAAAATTGTAGGCTTCTACCTTGTTTGAGTAGATACGTTCGATCATCTTCGGAGGTGGCATGGAGCTGGGACCCGAAGGATAGGATCCGCCGATCATACAGCGAACCATTCCAGGGTGGGCCAGGTGATCGAGACCGGATTGGCCGAACATGTCTCCAACGGCGATAGGAAATACCAGTGTCAGGCTTCCTGGACTACCAGTGTCTACAAAGCGTTTCCCCAGAGCAGCCAGAGTTCGGTCGGCCACATTGAGACCGGAAGAGCAAGAGATGGTGAGGGTGTTTCCATCTTGTACGAGGCCAACCGCTTCGTCCATCGTTACGATCTTGCTAGCAGGCACGGATTTCCTCCCTAGACGAATTGCAGGATGTGGGTCGCAACTGCGACTACCTCGGCGGACTGATTGGTGACGGTGATATCGGAGTAGCAGCGGTTTTTATCCGGGTCTTTTTCAGTGACGCGATAAGTCACCGTAATGGTGTCACCCGGAAACACGGGCCTAACGAAGCGAATCCGATCGTATCCATACGAGACGACCGGGAAGGGGATTCGTTGGGCAAAGGTGCTGGAAGCGGCAGACATGAACCCGACCATAAGCGCGCCGTGGGCGATGCGTCGGCCGTAGCGGGTCTTCTTCATATATTCTTCGTTGACGTGATTGGGATGGTGGTCACCGGTAATCCCGGCAAAAAGGTAAACGTCTGATTCGCTGACAGTTCGGCTGTAGCGGACTGTTTGCCCAATCTCAACAGAATCGATCCCCCGCTCATCCGTCATTTTGCCCGGAGTGTAGCACAGCCAGGAAGAGAGGGGTAGGAGTGCCCGTACCACGAGTCAGCAGTGCCGGGGATTTGACCATAGGGCACGGAGTTAAATGATCTTGCGGAACTCTTCATATCGCCAAGCGAGCAAATCGCGATCGGGGTAGAGCTTTCGAGTATATGGAAGATGAAGCCCCTTCCGATGAAGTCCCTGTAGGCCATGTTCAAGCATCGGCCCGTCAATCTCTTCTAGGATATCGAGGCGAACTTCAACGACATAGTCGGGCGTGATGCCGATTATGTGGCGATCAAAAGCTGCGTGATGGATCTTACAGAGAGCGAGTCCGTTCTGGACTCTGGGTTCTCCTGCAGGGCTGCTGTCTTCAATAATGTGGGCGGCATCGAGAAGCTCCTGATGGCGAAGGCGGCAAAGTGTGCACTGACGCCGATAAGCTTGAAGTACCTTCTCCCGAAAAGCTGTCTGGTGCAACCTGTGGCGAGTCGCTACCGTGATATAGCGCCGAACAGCAGAATCCTCCTCCGATACCAGCCACTCACCCTCGCGGCTGCGGTTCACGAGTTTGTGGGGATCATCCACCTGAATTCGAAAGGTAAGTCTCTGGGGTTCGTCGCCAACGATTAGGACGGGCCACACCGCAACATATATTCCCGGCATTACACCATAGAAATAGATCAAGGGGATTCCTTTCTGCATACATGTACGCAGTCCGACGTTATCTCGATGAAAAGGGTCACTTCCCCGATAGCGATAACCCAAAGCACCCCCTTCCTCTAGAAAGGTATCGTTGTACGGACCATTAGGAGCGGTCGTGATTGTAAGGGGTAGTTCGAGTTGTTTGGGCTTGAAGATACCCTGCGGGCTGACCAGCGGAATGCGCGAATCTCGCCATCGAAACCCTTTCATGAGCAGATCACGCGGCAGGGATTCGCCGTAGAGCTTCTCCTGTTGACTCAGCCAGTCAAACGCAGCGAGACGAATACTGCGGTCTAACTCCATCATCCTCAATGGGATAATACGGCAGGTGTGGCTAAGAAGGAAGGACTTTTCCTGGAGTCGCAGGCTGGTCATGAGGCCGGTCAAGCCGGTTGGCCAACCAGAGCCTTCTAAGCCAGATCGCCAGATCGTCGAAGAGCGTGTAGTAGGTCGGCAGTACCAGCAGCGTCAGGATCGTCGCCGAGATCAATCCTCCCATCACCGTTCTTGCCAGCGGAAAGTAACGCATTTCGAAGAGACTGCTGGTGCCCAGCGCCAGTGGAATCAACCCCACAACCGTGGTGCTGGCGGTCATCAGAATAGGTCGGAAACGCTCGGCGCATCCCTGCAGGATTGCCTCGCGGCGAACCAGGCCGTCGCGCCTCAAGTTGTTGATATGATCCAGCATCACGATTCCGTTGTTAACGACAATGCCCAGCAGAACCATCAAACCGATCATCGCCATCATGTTAAAGGGCGTTCCGGTTAAATAGAGCATCCAGGTGACGCCCACCATTGCGAATGGCAGGGAAGTCAGAATTGCAAAAGGATGGGACAGCGATTCGAAGAGCGAAGCCATCACGAAGTAGACCATAAAAAGCGCGAACAGCAGGTTGAAATAAAAATCACGGTTTTCACTTTGCTGGCGGTTCGTCCAGAAACCATAGCTCCAGCCGTAACCGGGCGGATAATCGATCTCATCCATCACTTGGCTGACCAATCGCATCCCCTCGTCTCGTTGACTGCCAGTGTAATTCACCCACATCCAGGTGAAAGTTCGGCGATCTTCGCGTTCAATCGTGCCCGGAGTCTTCGCTCTCTGCAGATCGGTGACTGCCGAAAGGAGAATTTCCTGCCCATCGGGCCCGCGGCCTACGACGATCGACAAGAGATCCTCCAGACTTTCGCGGTCCTCCGGTTGCAGTCGGACCCACGTATCGACCTCTCCCTGATCGGTCCGGAACCCGCGAACTCGCTGACCGCGAAGCAGGATTCCGAGAACACGCGACACCGATTCCGGAGATAGACCGTAATCCCGAGCCAGGACGCGATCGAGTCGAATCTGTAATTCCTCGTGGCCCCGATCCAGGTCGGTGTGGACTTCGCTAAATCCGTCAAGGCTTAAAAGACGTCTCCGCGCGTCTCTGGCTAACCCTTGCAGGGTTGCTGTTTCTTCACCGTACAGGTTAACGCCTATCCAGGTTTGAGCCTCCGCGCCTTCTTGTCGACCCAATTTGATCTCTGCTCCAGGAATCACGGGCAGCTCTTCTGAGATCTGCTTCCGGATCTCGACCAGCTCGTCCAAGAGGAGATTTTCTTTATCAAAGAAGATGCGAGTGTTGGCCTCATTATTTCCATAAAAGCTATTGATGTCTTTTATCTTGAACCGCTCACGGTTAGAAAGCAGAAAGTCCTCGACAGGGTTGACGAACTCTTCCTCAATATAGGCATAGTGATAGTTTTCACTGAATTCATACTGGATATTGAGATTCTGGAGGTCCTGTGCTTCTGGAGAATTATCGGGAACATTCTTGAGCATATAGAAGGAGAATCCGATGATTGCCGGAACAATCAGAAAACCGCACACGAAGCGGTGGGTCAGGCACCAATTGACGATCCACAGGTAGCGTCGATAGATGCGGGTTTGATCGGTCTCCCCCCGGGAAAGGGCGGCTTCTGTCAGCCGGTTATGATCATCCTTCGTCTCGGATTCGCTCTGCTTAAGAAACGTCGAGTCGGGGACAGCCCTTAGGCGCCGCAGCCGCCTCCACAAGCTTTCCAAATAACGGGCAGCCCCAGACTGCTTATCCAGATCAATTTTGAGGAGCCGGCCAACCGCCAGTGGGATCAGGGTGAGCGAGATGAAGAGAGAGCATAGCAGGGCCAGGATAATCGAGGTTCCCGTGTCGGACAGCCAGATTGAATAGTTGGTCGTTTTCCCAAAGACGAGCGGAACAAAGATGATGATCGATGTCAGAGTTGCCGCGACAACAGCGGTTAAGACGTCACGGGTTCCATTCTTGGCGGCGTCTATCCGATTTTGCCCTTTCTCCAGCTTCTGAAAGATCGATTCCAGGACCACGACGGCGTTGTCGACCAGCATCCCGGTGGCCAGCATCAGTCCCATCATGGACAGGACGTTCAGGGTCTTCCCGAGAAGATAAAGAAAGCCGACCGTTACGATAATGGAAAACGGAATGGCGAAGCCGATTACGAGTGTTGGTCCGAGTCGACGAAGGAAAAAGAAGAGTACAACGACCGCCAGCAAGGCTCCGATCGTTCCGGCGTCCAGGAGACCTGTCAGAGCCCGCGTGATCTCTTCCCCAGAATTGAACCAGACCAAGACTTGCGTTCCATGCAACGAAGGGTCGTTGTTCAGCTCTTCAATAGCCGCCATCACATGGCGAACAGTTTCAACCGTGTTGGCCTGAGATGTCTTGCGAACTTCAAAGCCAACCGCATATTGTCCGTTCAAATGGCGTCCCGAATTGACTGCCGGACTTCCGAAATAAAGGTCAGCGATCTGACTCAGTCGGATGCCCCGATCGTTAACCGGAAAGTTACCCAGCGTCTCCAGCGAGGTGACAGCCCCCTGAGTTATCGTTCCAAAACGTCGATCTCCGTCATGTACTGGACCCAGGGAGAGGTTAAGATTTGAGGCGTCGAGCCTTCGAAACAGAGCGTCTACATCGATTCTGTGGCGTTTGATAGCGTCCAGTTTGAGGTAAACGTCCACTTCGGGGCGTTCGATTCCCCACAGATTAACTTCCGCGACTCCAGGAAGCCTTTCCAGGGGCTCTTTGATCTTGAGTTCGACGAACTCGTAGTCGCCGCGCAGGTCACGCCCCGAGGAGATCTGCCCTTGAATGATCGGTTCATCAGTAGTACTCCAGTTCCGAACCATGATCTGGTCGACGTCGGAGGGTAAGTCCGCACGGACCTGTTCCACTTTTTCGCGGACTTGGGAGCGTAGCCAGTCGACATCCATCCCCCAGTTAAAGAAGAGGCCCACAAATCCCTGGTCGGCTGTCGACCGTGAGGTCATTCGCTGGACAGGAGGGATGGTCGAAAGAGCCTCTTCTATGGGACGGACGATGGTTTCCTGGATCTCCACCGGGGTTGCATTCGGATAAGGAATCCAGACCCCGACGAAGGGGAAATCTATATCGGGAGTGAGGACCAGCGGTATACGATTCAGGGAGACGAAGCCCAGAATAAGGAAGGTGATGAAGACCATGCAAATGGTCACGGGGTATCGAATCGAAAACTCGGAGAGGCGTGCCCGATGGTGCGACCCTCTTGATTGTTCAATGTCTTCGTTCACAGGTCCCCCTTTTACGACCCAGACCTTTCCGCTTCAGAAAGTTGTAAACCGGCCGCCGGCTCTGGCGTCCCGGCCACTAGATCGGTTGCATAGTGCCTGCGGTCCAACACTTCATAAACGACCGGGACGAAAATCAAAGTCAGGGCGGTGCAGAAAGTGAGTCCACCCATGACAGCTATGGCCATTGGCGTACGAACTTCAGCGCCGTCGCCCCAACCGAGAGCCATTGGGATTAAACCCAGCACGGTCGTCAGCGTGGTCATGAGAATGGGACGAAGCCTGACGACTCCGGCCTGAACCAGTGCTTCCCGTCTTGCCAAACCGGACTGGCGCAACTGATTTGTATAATCCACCAACAAGATCGCATTGTTAACGACAATGCCGACCAGAATAATTGTCCCCAGGAGTACCATGACGCTGATGGTTGTACCGGTCAGATAGAGAGCGAAGATGACGCCGATCACGCCCAGTGGAACAGTGAACATGACTATAAATGGATGAACAAGTGATTCAAACTGTGAGGCCATTACCAGGTAGACCAGGATAATCGCAAGTACCAGCGCAAAACCGAGGCTGGTATAAGAGGCCTGCAGCTCGTCGTTCTGTCCCCCTAGTCCCATGCTAACGGCATCACCCGCTTGCAACCGAAGTTCGTCAAGTTCTCGATTGATCTCTTCCGAAACGGAACCGAGATCTCGACCGCTCAGATTCGCGGAGACGATGGCCGCCCTCTGGGAATGGATACGTCGTATTTCGGCCGGTCCTCTTGATTCTTCAATTCGGGCCACTGAACCCAGACGAATGGGAATCGAGGACCGCTCT
>DATGOF010000454.1:0-14670 GCA_035306285.1 Acidobacteriota bacterium
GGCAAAGTCGTAGTACCCTCCTCCGGCTGTCAGTCTTAGGGACAGATAAGGTGAGAGATCGAAAACTTCGCCGGAGCCCAGTTTAGTAATTTCATAGCTACCGGAAATGATTTCTACGGTCGGGTACTCGCTGGATATCTGGACTCGGACGTTGTCCATGGCCTTTCCTCTCGGATTAAAAACCCTGAGAGGCAAAGACAAAGTTTCATTGGGCGGCAGATAAAGATGGTCTTTATCTGTAACCGGCAGGAGGACTGGAGGCTGACCTCCTGTCCCGCGGCCAACGATTCCTATCTGATGGCCGGATCCGTCGACTTCAAAACTGAGCCGACCAGACGAATCACTGATAACCATTCTGCTCCTGGTCTCATCCCTGGAAAGGTCATAATCGATTAAGCGGTACTCCTCATTAGGCCGGTAAAGAGCAGCAGTGGTTACTTCGATCTTGCGCGTTGCCAGCGGAGGTCCATCGGGAGCCCACTGTCGAGTTCGAATTCGAAGGCCGCCTTGCGAGACATTTTCCAGGTATAGCAGAGCCTTTTCTTCTCCTGTTGCACGAAAACGGTACCCCCACACGTCAAACTCAGCAAAGGGATTGTGGTGACTCCATTCGACCGGGATGTTATTCAATGTAGGGTCAGCGAAGGACTCCATATGAAAAGCAAACGTCTCTTCGATCGAAGTGGCGGCGTGCCGATTAAACTCGTCCTGGCGATACTCGAAGTCCACTTCCAGCGCTCTTGCATAGATTTCACGCGCCTCTTCATGATACTGGCTGATGTAATCTCCGCTGGCACGAATCAAGCGGATGCGGCTATGGGTGTGGTTGTCGGTATGGTGAGGTGGCCACCAGAGCACCGTACGCCCTGGGTCTCCGACGTAGAACATCGGCCCAGGATTAAAAGATGAAGCGCTTCCGACCAGATGGGGAAAGCGTGCGCTCAGGTAAAGGCTCATGAATCCACCCATGCTGAGCCCTGATGTGGCACGATGCCTCCGATCGGTGAGGGTTCGATAGGTTGAATCAATGTGTTCAATCAATTCGAGGAAATAGCGGCCAAAATCATAATGCCCTCCTTCTTCTCGGATATCCCACGGGTTTCCTCCATAGAAGCCGGTGTAGTGTTCGGCAACATAGCCATCCACGGCCACTACAATCACGTCATTCTTCGAAACGAAATCAACCACTGCGGGAACGGTTATCTGACCGTCATCGTAATGCTCAAGAGTGTAGCGGTCGCTGTGTCCGTGGAAGTAGTAGATAACCGGGTAATGACGTACCACCTGATCCTCATAGGCAGGAGGGAGAAAGAGCCGATACTTCCTTTCCTCGCGGAAAACCTCTGAATAGTGGGATCTATCGTAGAAAGGTTGGCGAGCCAGAAGTTGAGAAGCCAACGACGATAAGATCAATACGCCGAACAGGCCATAAATCGATTTCCGCAAAGTGTTCCTCCCGAGCGTTCAGTCTGACAATGCTTTTCACTTACCCTCCAGCGTTCGAAAAAGATTCCCGGCAAGCCATTGGCCGGCGTGGAGAACAAAAAGATCGGATTGATCGATTTTACGGGCCTGTTCCAGCTCCCTAGAGGCGTGTTCACGGTCTCCGACAAAGAGATTGTAAAGGGCTGAAAAATAGTAGGCCCCGATAGCAACCTGTGTGGAGGGATCGCGCTTACGATGTTCTACCAGTTGTGCAAACTCATCAAACCATTGCTCGGCCTCATCAAGCCTTCCCAGGCGTTGAGTCGCAATTGCCCAGTAGAGTCCTTCGCCGTCAACGTCGCGATTCGTGCTCTTACTGATCTCTTCCCAGATCAGCCTGGCCTGGGTATCGTTTCCTCCCAGCTCATGGAGCAGTGCTTCGAAGAAAAGAAGGCGGGAACTCCGCAAGGCGGCGAAATCGTCGACGCCCAGGTTGGGTGGTGGACTGTGGGCCGCACGTACCATTGCGATGGCCTTCTGAAAGTTCTCCTGGACCGCAGCCTGGTAGGCTGAGAGGAGTTGCACGGCCTGGTAGAGGCGCAGCAGAGAATAAGATTGATGACGGGGGCGGAACCGGTGTTGCTCCAAGAGCTTGAGCGCGTGATCATAGTTGCCATTGAGAGTTTCCACTTTGGCGGCCAGCTCGACCAATTGATCGTTGCCAGGTTGCCGGTCAAGTGCATTTCGGATGAAGTCGACAGCCCGTTGGGTCTCTCCGAGCTGACTGTAAAGCTGTACCAGACCCGTCGTTATCTCCAGGTTGCCAGGACGTAGATCGGCTGCCTTGGCCAGGTAATCGACGGCCTCTCGAGGTCGTCCAGCGTCGGCCAGTGCCCAGCCAAGATTGCTTAACGACACGGAGTCATCGGACCGATTCTCGACGGCTTGTCTCCACAATGCGATTCCCTTCTCTTTGAAACCTTTCCAGTAATAGATGTCAGCTAACAAAGAGGCAGCCTGAGAATTGCTGGGATCGCTCTTCAGAGCCGTCTCCAGCACTTCGATGCTTTCCTGACGGAATGGAAACAAAGAGATTTCTCTCGCAACCTCATCTGCTTTCTGAAACACGCGACGGGCGGCTTCCCTTCTGCCCAACCGGTCCAGTGCAAAGGCGCGATAATAATGAAGAAGAGGACTGGGTTCAGCACGATTCTCCTGTGTTAGCGAAATAGCTTTTTCCATGAGCTGCTCGATTTCGGACCAGCCTCTTAGCTGCAGATATCGAGCCGCCAGCTCCAGAAAAATTTGAGGGTGCGATGCGGTCAAGCGGTGCAGTTCTGCCCGTGAAGCAGCCGCCCAGTCTGATTCAATCGTTGCTTCGCTGGCGGCGAAAGCACTGGTTGGGTCCACGGCTATGAGCTGCGACCGCACCCTGGAAGCTGCTTCTGCACGCCCATTTTTTCGCAGTACGAAAGCATATGCCTCGAGAACGGCCGTTCGGGTCGGAGTTCGGTTGGCCGCTGATCGCAGCCAGCGCTCTGCCTCGATGGGATCACCGGCGGCCAGGGCCGCCAGGCCCAGCCCAAAATCGCGGGAATCAAATGCAAATGAGGAGGGCAAAAGCCGATAGAAATGTCTGGATGCCTGTTCAGGCCTATCCTGCTGAAGAAAGCTTACCCCCAGATAGTAGTGGGCCTCTCCGTTGAATGGATCTCTTTCTAGAACTTTCTCAAAATGTCCAATCGCCTCGTCAACTCGAAAGGACTGAAGAGCCAGGAGTCCCAGGCGGAGATGAGCCGGTGAGAAGCCCGAATCCACCTCCAGGGCCGATTCGTAGCTGGCTCTCGCCTCTTCCAGGCGGCCCAGTTTCTCAGCCGTCAATCCCTTTTGATAACGCTCTTCCGCGGTCAAATTCTCAGATGGGCCAAAATCGCGGGGAATCGAATCGGAGGCGAGCTCCGCAGCAGGTGGCGCACCGCCGGGTTGACGCGTGTAGTCGAGCAGTACACTATCACCCGAGAGGACACGGATGCGAACTGGGTGGTGGGCCAGTGAGCGATCGGCCCGAAAGCGGTTGAACCAGACCTCTCCCACTCGCAGCGAAACCGTCTCCCTGTGGGGTGCGTCCTGTCCGACATGCCATTCAACGGTGGCCTTCTTCAGCTGAGATGTCGAAGTTATCTTTAGTTCAACCGTTCGGTCTTCAACTACCGTGAGATTTAAAGCGACGTCGCGCGTGGCGGTGGTCAGTCCTCCCAGTGACTGGACTCCATACCAGTATTCGGTCCAGCCATCGGTCTGCCCTGGATGGATGAACTCGTAGTTACCGTCCCACACGAAGCGGCCACTCTGGACTTCGATGTATGGCACACCCGAATCAGTGTAGTTCTCGAGGTGGCGCATTCCAGCCGCCCCGATTCCCCAGGTCCAGGTTTTAATTCCCCGGGCCACCTGGCGATTGGTAAAGCAGACAGTCCCTTCATCTGCCTCATAGTCATAGGCCGCAATGAAATCATCGTAAATGTCGAGTCCGAAGACACCCAACATTGCTTGATTGTTTCGATACCAACTCAGGTCTACTCCTCGATCTTCCGGCCACGTGCCCAGCTCCGACGTGTCATGTCCGATTGTCCGTGTCATCGGATAGATGAAGCGGGTTCCGTCGGTGGCGGGAATACCTGCGTTGGTCCAGAGCAGATAACGGTTGGGCAGCAGATTGGGATTGTGCAGCCGGACTCCGAGTTCGATAAAGGAATGGCCCGGTCGCAAAGTTACTTCCATTGACAGTTTATTCCGAAAGAAGTGTTCGATATGTGAAAGGATCAGAGTCTTACTGCCGTCATCGTTCTCTTTGAGAGCCCAGGGCCAGGGCTCTCCAGGCCATGTCAACATATGCGCATCATAGGGACCGTAGACTTCGATGTTCCCCACCGGCCAGGCTCCCCGCTGATTGTATGTACTGGGTTTAATTACGCTGGTGTAGTAAAAGATGTGCCTTTCTGCAATCTTGTCCCAGGCCGACCAGATACGTCCGCCCAGTTCAGGAAGAATTACGATCTTTAAGAACTCATTTTCCAGCGTCAGCGATTCGTACTGAACCGCTTCCGGTGCGAGTGAGAGGGTTTGCCTGTCCAACGCGGCGTACGGATAAAGACCCCGTCCACGTGTTGATTCAAAGAGAGGCGGAACCGCAATCGATCGCTGGAAGGTATAGGTAGGTACCTCGAGACGCCCGTGGGTAAAGGTTACCGGAGAGTTGAGAGGCTGAGCCGCTGGTGAATGGAACATGCTCCCAAAAGCGACCAGCAGCAGGATCAAGATACTCCGCCTCTGTAAGGACAAAGATACTGACTTTACAAAGATTCCTTCGATATCGAGTTTCATTTACTACTCAGCTGAATGTCTTTTACCGTAATCAGTCCCACGGGACATGGCGGGCAAGGGCCGCACAGTCGATCAACGATCCATGCTTCAGTGAGCTTGATTGCAACAGTCTCGACGGGACCATTCATTTTTCATAGCTTCTGATCCTGTCGAGTGTAACTAGCAAGAGGTTGGAATGGAAGGGGGTCGCCCCTTTCTCGGATCGGTGGTGTCAGATCGGTGTTTACATTATTTCGTTCATCGAACACAATCAGGGAAAGCTTTAATTCGACGGGAGTAGCAAGTGATGTCAGAAACGAAGAACTTTAAGTTGAATCGGCGAAGTTTCCTGGCTTCTGGAACCATCGCGGCGGCGGGTTCTGCAGTAGGATTCGGTCGAGCGCAGCAGCGTGGAGGGAAAAAAAGGCTGGTTTTGGTTGGAACTGGTTCCCGTGGCACCGCAACCTGGGGAAGAAATTTGCTCGAACATTACAGTGATGTGGTCGAGCTTGTCGGTTTCTGTGACATCAACAGGAAGCGGGTCCAACTTGCGCCGCAGCTGGTAGGTGCCCAGGCACCTACTTATCATATGGATTTCGACCGCATGATCCAGGAAACGAAACCTGATGGGGTTTTGATCACTACGGTTGATTCCACTCATTCTCACTACATCGTCCGGTCTCTCGAACTAGGCGTTCCGCCCATTACTGAGAAACCTATGTGCACCGATGAGAGGCAATGTCAGGAAATTTTGGACGCACAACGGAAGTCTGGACTTCCGGTCACGGTCACTTTCAATGCTCGTCACGGACGAGGGGCCAAGAAAGTGAAGGAATTGTTGATGGAAGGAGCCATCGGTGACGTCATCAGTGTCGATTTCCACGAGTTTCTCGACACCAGTCACGGAGCCGACTACTTCAGACGATGGCATCGTCTAAAGGAAAACTCCGGAAGCCTTCTCGTGCATAAGGCGTGTCATCACTTCGACCAAGCGAACTGGTGGCTGAATTCGGAACCGGTTGAGGTCACAGCAGAAGGAGACTTAAAGTTCTACGGGCGGAATAATCCATTTAGAAGTACGCATTGCCGAGTGTGTCCTTACACGAACCAGTGTGATTTCTACTGGGATATCACCAAGAATGAACGCCTTATGAAGCTCTACGCGTCGTGTGAATCGGAGGATGGCTATCTTCGAGACCGCTGCGTCTGGAGTGCGGACACCAACATTTACGACACGATGTCGGTTTTTGTGAAGTACGAGAACGGAGTCCACTTCACGTATACCGCCAACACTTATCTGCCGTATGAAGGACAGGCAATTGCCTTCAACGGAACTAAGGGAAGACTGGACTACAACAGCTTCTATGGTGGAGGCCACAAAGTCGAAGAGTTACGCTTGACGCCCTCTTTCGGTGAGTCGCAATTGATCACCGATCTTGGACCCCGTATTGAAGGAGGCCATGGAGGAGCAGACCGCTCTCTCAAGAATCTGCTGTTCCTGGAGGCTGACGCACCCGATCCGCTCGGTTTAAAGGCAGACCTCAGAGCTGGAGCGATGGCGAGCCTGATCGGAATTGCAGCCTATCGAAGTATTGAGAGAGGCGGTAAGAAGGTTCGAATTTCCGACCTTGTGAAGTTTTAATCCTTAATTTGACGAGGGGGAGTTGTCGATGAAGAAGGGGTGGCTCATCCTGCTGTTTGTTGGTTGTCTGGCAGCCTGTCAGCAAGAACAATCCAGCGAGGTTGCAGAAAGTGGCGAAGCGGAACCTGTTATTCGTTATGGGGTCAGGGTCGTGCCTGGTCCCATGGATTCGGTCCTCTTGAAGGACTATGATCCTCATACATCGCTGGTTGTTCCAGAGACCAAAGTCGAAAAGGCCGCCTATCCCGCCATCGACGTCCACGCACACGTCTATGCCGATACTCCTGAAGAAGTAGACGAGTGGGTTGCGACCATGGATGCAACTGGCATTGACATCACGGTGATCCTCACGGGGGCCACAGGCGAGCGGTTTGACCGTCTGGCCGATCTGTATTTGTCACGGTATGCTGATCGGTTTCAGCTTTTCTGTGGAATTGATACTACGGACATCGATGCCCCCGACTATCCCCAGCGGGCAGTTGCGGAGTTGGAGCGTTGCTACCAGCGGGGAGCTCGTGGAGTGGGAGAAGTCTCAGACAAAGGATGGGGTATCGGAGGGAGTCGTGACAATCACCTCCCGCGTGACCAGAGGCTTCATCCCGATGATCCCCGTCTTGATCCGTTCTGGCAGAAATGTGCCGAACTCGAAATCCCGGTAAACTTGCATATAGCCGACCATCCTTCTTGCTGGCAACCGCTTGGTCCTAATTGGGAGCGGACTCCAGATTTCCAGGGATTCAATCTCTACGGTCTCGATGTTCCATCATTTGAGGAGCTGCTGTCGAAGAGGGACGCGTTCCTGGAGAAGCATCCCGAGACGACGGTAATCACCTGCCATTTGAGTAATCAAGGGCATGACCTGGCCCGCCTGGCCCAGGTCCTAGACCGATATCCAAACCTGTACCTGGATATCTCGGCGCGCGATTACGAACTCGGACGACAGCCGCGGGCGGCGGCTCACTTCGTGAATACCTATCGGGATCGACTGCTCTTCGGGACTGATATGGGGCGCGCAGAGGATGTGTACAGGGGATGGTGGCGCCTGCTCGAAACTCCCGATGAGTTTATTCCCGGGCGGCTCTGGTGGAGGTTATACGGTTTGGATCTGTCCGATGACACTTTAAGAGCTCTCTACCGCGAGAACGCACGCAAGTTGCTGAATTGGGAAGCGACTTCGTAGCTCTCTAAGAGCGTCGGGGTATTCGGAATTATCGTACCGGAGGCCGGGTGGGGCGAGACTTTCGGGGTAGCTGTTTGTTGCCTACTGCCAGGCTTCCCACCGAGTATTCTTCTTCGCAACTCTTAAGCGCGGTGCCCCTCAAAAAGGATCGCCCAGGTAATGTCGGAGCCAATCCATGGCATGAGACACAGATTCTGGTGTCGGAGAGTGGCCACTACGATGATTGAAGTAGCCAATGGCATTGTCCCCTCCGTAAAGCGAGTAGACAGGCCGGGCGGCGTTAATGTAATGCCAACTCTCGTCATTGTCGGCTGAGTCCCCGCCGATAAGTAAAAAAGGCCGGGGTGCGATTAATCCGAGGAGTTCATGCTGATCGGTACCCTCGGGAACGCTTTGCAGGCGCTCTCCCAGATACCAGTAATCTTCATAATTCGAGAAGCTGAAGCCGATTCCTCCTTCCGAGAAGACCACGGTCGAAATGCGTTCATCGAACGCGGCCGCATAGAGACTCAATTTGGCTCCGAGAGAGTGTCCAATAATGCCAAACCGCTCGTTATCGATTTCCGGCAAAACGGAGAGGTAATCCAGGACTCGTTTGATATCCCACACCCACTTTCCCATGCCGGTCCACTGCGGATGGCGAAGCGTCAGGTTGGCTACGGCCTCATTGTAATTTTCGCCATAGCTTTCGCCCCACCACCGGACGGCTACCGCGATATATCCGTAGCGGACAGCTAGATAGGCGAAAGAGCGAACACTGGCAGGACGAGACACGCGCCCGCCGAGATTCTTTCCGGCAGGGACGTCCACATCATAATAAGGCACTATCACGACGGGCCGGGGCTTCTTAAGGTTAGTGTCCGGGAACATAAGATAAATCTTTTCCCACCGGTCTGGTTCGACCTGAAGCTCGACGAGATGCCCCGTGTAGTACGGTTCCTGAAGGACCTGTACAGTTCTCGCCTGGGGTTGGATAGGCGACAAGTTTGTTTCGCCTATAATCGACTCCCATTTCTTCAATAGATTCTCTCGCTCCTTTTCCCATTCGATCCTTTCGTCAATAGTGCTGTCCCCTTTGTCCAACAGAGAAGTAAGATTTCCCGTGCTCCCCTTCACGGTTGGAGGCGCATCTTGGAAGGTGTTCCACCACTCCGGAGGCTTGTTTCGACTGGGAGCATCTGGCTCATGATCTCTTCTCACCACCCGAAATCCGGTGTAACGGCTGCGATGGTCCGGCTTCATTGATCCACGAAAGCCTCGATTCCACTGGCGTTCATTCGTGATGAACGACCCGCCCATCATCACCCGAGCCACTCCCGAGGAGGGTCCTTGGGGATCAACGAAAATGCCGGGCGAGTCTGCTTCCGGGTCATTGAAATCATGACACCATTCCCACACGTTGCCGATCATGTCGTAGAGTCTCTGTTGGTTTGGAGGAAAGCTGCCCACCTCCACCGTTCCTTCATCGATCCTGGCTCTCAGGGTTGCTGTCTCCTTCGTCTCCCGAGGACCAAGGTTAGCCAGTTCACCCAAATTTACACCTTGCTGTTCGGTGAGCTCGCCAAGAGCAATTCGCCATTCTGCCTCGGTGGGAAGTCGATAGCCGTTCCGTGTGAAATCGCAGCGACCGGTGGCCAGGTCATAGGCAGGTTCGAGACCCTCCTTCAAACTGAGTAGATTGCAGTATCGAATGGCATCCCACCACGACACAGTCTCCACAGGACGTAGGGGGCCTCTGTAGTGGGACGGATTGTATCCCATAATTTCTTCGAATTGCGCCTGTGTGACTTCGGTCGGCGCGATGTAGAAGGAGCGGACGATCACTTCAACCGGCACTTCAGTACGGCTATCGACGACACGGTAGGAGGTTGGAGAGATTCGCACCAGCTCGGCGGTTGGTTGTGCCGACACCGCTCGTGAGAAGGCAGCGGAGAAGGCCACGGTGAGAAGAAGTCCTAAAGTTTGGCAAAAGTGGCAACGGAGAATGCGGAAAACGGTCATGGCGGGCATTGTGCCATGGAAGACAGCAAGAAGCACGCATTCTCCAGACCCCAGATATGGAGATGTTGCGGTCGGACACCGGGAAGGCGGCCCTGTTGCTAACGTCCTGGCTTGAAAAGACATTATAGACCGACACTTACAAAACATTGATTTGACAGGATGGCCTGGCGCGATTAGCCTTGCAACCGATTCGCATTGCAATCAAGCAACTAGGAGAATCGCATGAAAGCGGGATCACTCAGATCAAAACTGCTACTCGTTTTTCTTCTTCTCGGAAACCTCGGTTCAGGTTCCGCACAGGAAGCGCCGGGTGTCTTTGATAACTGGGGGTCATGGCGAGGTGCCGAGAACTGGTTACAGTTTCACCTGAATAAGCTGGCTTTTGAGCACTTGGAACGGAGGCGCCAGGCGATAGAAGCTTTGCAGACCAGCGAGGACTGGAAGAAACGCCAGCAGATCGTTCGCGACAAACTGGCTCAGTTGCTCGGGCCCTTTCCTGAGAAGACACCCCTCAATGCAAGAGTCACCGCGACTCACCAGAAAGAGGGCTATCGGGTTGAGAACATCATCTTTGAGTCGATGCCCAATTTTCACGTAACGGGAAGCCTTTTCATCCCGGACGGGCTGGATGGGAAAGCCCCTGCCATTCTCAACGTCATCGGGCACACCGGGATCGCGTACCGCTCGCATAGTTATCAGCATCTCATCCTTAATCTGGTTCATAAGGGCTTCATCGTATTTGCCATCGATCCGATCGGGCAGGGAGAACGGCTACAGTATTACAGTCCGGAGCGGGAGGAGTCGCTGGTGGGAGGTTCGACCACCGAACATTCTTATCTAGGGCGCCAGTGTTTTTTGACCGGCACTTCAGCGGCTCGTTATTTCACCTGGGATGGCATTCGCGCTCTCGACTATCTGGAATCGCGACCTGAGGTGGATCCTGAACGGCTGGGTGTAACCGGTATTTCAGGAGGAGGGACCCAGACCAGCTACATCGCAGCAGTCGACCAACGGGTGAGAGCGGCTGCACCGGCCAATTACATTTGTGGATTTCATCGGCTCTTTGAGTCGATCGGACCACAGGACGCAGAGCAGAATTTCTTTGCGGGCGTGGCCAATGGGATCGATCACGCTGACTTTCTCGAAGCGAGAGCCCCGCGGCCCACCCTGGTAGTCGCAACGACCCGCGACTTCTTTTCAATTCAGGGCGCCAGGGAAACAGTGGCTGAAGCATCAAAAGCTTTCGAGGCCTTGGGTGAGCTCGATCATCTTGTGATCGTCGAAGATGATTATGGACACGGGTACACGGTGAAAACGCGTGAAGCGATCTACGCATTTTTCCAAGAACACCTGATGAACCCGGGAGATCCGACGGACCATGAGGTGAAGTATTTGAAGATGCCGGAACTTCAGATAAGCGAGACCGGTCAATTGATTGGCTCCATCGACGGTGAAACGGTGTTTTCATTGAATAAGCGCTATGCCGACGACCTGATCAGACAGCTCGAGGCCTCAAGGGCTCAGGTGTCCAATCATCTTTCGCGTGTTCGGGACACCGCAGTCGAAATGGCGGGGGTCAAAGCACCTCCGGATGTTGAGCCGCCCGTTTTCAGAGGCCGCTACCCTCGTGAAGGCTATGATTTGGAGCTTTATGGCCTCAAAGCGGAAGGGCCCACGACACTTCCGGTTTACCTGTTGAAACCGTCGGAGGGAGTGACCGGCAGTGCACTGCTGCTTGACTCAGGCGGAAAGTCGGCAGCACTCAACTCTTCCCTTGCCGCTGAACTGGTGGGTCGCGGTTACTTGACTCTGATTCCGGACCTTTCAGGAATGGGAGAGCTCGGGCAGGTTAGTAATGCTGTGAGTTTCATTGGGGTCCAGGTTGGGCGCAGCGTCGTCGGAATTCGTGCCAGCGAAATCCTGACTTGCATTCGCTTCCTGCAACAACAATCAGATAGCGAAATTGTGGGTCTTGCACGCGGCGGAGTTGGGACTTCCCTGTTGCATGCCGCACTGCTGGAGCCCTCGGTTCAAACGATAATCCTGATCGACAGTCCGGTTTCCTACCGATCAATGGTAGAAAGCAGGTTTTACCGGATCTCTTTCGCCGACGTTGTTCCTGGGGCTCTTACAGCCTACGATCTCCCTGACTTGAAGGCGGCATTGGCGCCGAGGACGATCCTGATGATCAACCCGGTCAATGCTCTGCTTAACCCAGCTTCAGACGCGCTTCTCAAGCGGGACCTGGAGTTTGTCAGGGAGGCCTTCAAGGGCACCGGAAGTCCTGACAGCTTTTCTGTCCACCAGTGGCAATCCGAAGAGCAGATCGGCAGATTTGTACGTTCCGTACTGGACCGCTGACCTCAACCCGCGAAGAAGCCCCCAGGCATTGGGCTGTCGGACTGTTGCCCAATGACCCGTCATACTTTACCTGGAACGACAAAGGGATATCGATATTCACGTGACAGATAGCTGTTTGCCACTTCATCTCCCGGAAAGGTCTCTGAATGCGAGTCAAACTGGAGTGTTCTCCGCAGCCGGTAAGCGATATTCCCCAGATGACAGAGGGCGGATGAGAGATGCCCTTCCAGGATATCGGCGGTTAGATGACTCGCCTTTCGAGACCTTACTGCCTGGATGAAATTCTCTCGATGATAAGCAGTAGGGGATCGATCCGGCGGTTTGCCCGAAGGTCCGGGCTCGTTCTTGCGACCGAGATAGGTTGAATAACCGTTTTGATGAAGATGCATCCATCCTTCTGTTCCGTAGAACAGGTTGCCGATGAGAATATCATCCTCGGCATTTGTATAAAGTCCTCGCACCTCGAACTGGAGCACCTTTTCGTCCGGCCACTGGTAGGTACAAATCTGTGTGTTTGGGGTTTCCTGATCTGACTGGAAGGCGAAATAGCCGCCCGTTGACTGAATCGTTTCAGGCAGGTCCCGTTTGTTCAGCCCCCAGCGGGCGATATCCATTTCATGGACGCCCTGGTTTCCAATGTCACCATTTCCGAAGTCCCAGAACCAGTGCCAGTTGTAATGCACTAGATTCTCATTGAAGGGACGCTGTTCTGCGGGTCCCAGCCACAGGTCGAAGTGTAAACCGTCGGGCGGCGACTGATTGGGCTTATGGCCAATGCTTTCGCGAGGCTTGAAGCAAAGGCCTTTAGCCATATAAACCTCGCCGATGACTCCCTGATGGAGGAGTTCGATGGCTTCACGAATGTGAGGATAACTGCGGCTCTGGGTACCGGTCGCAACGATCCGCTGGTAGCGTCGTGCCGCCTTGACCGCCTGGCGGCCTTCCCAAATATTGTGAGAAACCGGCTTTTCGACGTAGACATCTTTGCCGGCCTGACAGGCCCAGATCGCAATGAGCGAATGCCAGTGATTGGGGGTCGCTACGGAAATGGCGTCGATCTCTTTGTCCTCCAGGACTCTCCTGACATCCGTTTCGAACTTAACCTGTTTTCCGGTTAGTTTGGTGGCCATCTCCTGCACGCGCGGGATCAAGCGTTCATCCACGTCGCAAACGGTCTTGATGCGAACCCCGGGAATCGCACAAAAATCATTGAAGTGGCTTCGCCCCTGGCCATTGATGCCAACAACAGCCATTACGACCTCATCGTTCGGACTCGTCCTCTGAGCCCCATGAATGCGATGGGTAGCTGCTCCAGCCATTGCGGCGATTCCGGCATTCCTAATAAAGCTTCTGCGATCCATCTTTCACTCTCCTGGCTTGTGGAAATGTCGTGGACACAGGATTGCTCAATCGGACATCCTGTGACCTCTCAGTGTGCCACGCCGAAGCTGGAATGAGAAGAAAAAATCAAGTCGGACTTGTGGTACAGGCGCGGAATGATCAAGGAAGTTGACGAAGGATCGAGCGACGTCCTTTGCCTCTTTCGGGATTACTCCTCGCAGATCTGTCCGCCATCGACTACGATTGATTCCCCGGTGATAAACGACGCTTCATCGGACGCCAAAAAGGCGAATACATTCGCGACTTCAGCCGGAGTTCCCGGTCTGCCGAGTGGAATCTTGGAGACGTAGGCTTTAAGGAACTCCTCCTCTCCACCCGCTTCCGCAGCCAGATCGGTTTTGATGAACCCGGGTGAAACTGCATTGACTCGTATTCTGTAAGGGGCCAGCTCAATAGCCATGGTTTTGGTCAGAAGGATGACGGCCGCCTTGGAAGCATTGTAGGCAACAAGATCGCGTTCGCCCAAATGACCATTCGTCGATCCCATATTGACAATCGATCCTCCCGCTTTCTGCTTGATCATACGACGGGCAACCCGTTGCCCCAAGAGGAATGCCGATTTCACATTATTTTTCATCGTGAAATCCCAGTCCTCCTCAGAATGCTCGAGGAAAGGCGAAAAGATACCCGTTCCTGCATTGTTAACGAGGACGTCGATTCCACCCAGGCGCCGCTCGGTCTCTTCAGTCAGGTGATCGCAGAATGTGGCCTCGCTGACGTCTCCCCCAAGAGCAAAGACATCCCCAAGGGAACGAAGCTCCTCGGCGGCTGCCTGGATACGTTCCTCAACGATATCGCAAATCATGAGTCGTGCACCTTCTTGCAGAAACTTCTCGGCAATTGCCTTTCCAATCCCACGCCCCGCGCCGGTGATGATGGCTCGCTTTCCTTCTAGTCTCATCAAACTCCTTCCTTTCGGATTCCCTCTGCTACTGAAGAGCACCGCGCGCGGCGACCGGCCACAGCAATTCAACTCTTTCCTGGCGGATTCCGACGACCTGATTGAAAAGATTACTGGAAACGCAGCAGTGATTCGTAATAATCGTAACCCGTTCACCAATCTCTGGCTTCTTCGAGCAGGCTGAAAAGTCGGTGTGTCCGTGCTCTTCAGACAACGCGTAGATACGTGCTTCCGGGTACTCCAGAATAAGCCCGTATCCGTCGAGCCCCAGCAAGTCAGAAGAAAGGGTCTTGCTTCCAGCATCCAGAATTCCACGATCGGAGGTAGGGCGGCTCACCACCGTACTAATGATTCGATAGGAGCAATCATCGATGCTCATCGCCCCGGATTTCACAG